>NZ_JBEPEH010000038.1:0-126287 GCF_040300725.1 Dactylosporangium sp. NPDC000244 | reverse complement strand
TCTCGGTCCGCCCGATCGGGCGGACCGAGACCGGGTCACGGTGCCGGCGATCGGGGGTTCAGCTGCAGGTGGAGCCGTTGAGCTTGAAGCCGGTGGGGGCGGCGGCGTTGCCGGTGTGGTTGGCCTGGTAGCCGATGGTGGTGGAGCCGCCCGGGGCGAGAGTGCCGTTGTAGCTGACGTTGGTCGCGGTCACCGTGCCGCTGGTCGGGGAGTAGGTAGCGCTCCAGCCGCCGGTGATGGTCTGCCCGGCGGGCAGGGTGAAGACCAGGTTCCAGCCGTTGATGGCGGTGCTGCCGGTGTTGGTGATGGTGATGTTGTTGGTCAGGCCGGTGTTCCAGGCGTTGACCGCGTTGACGACCCGGCAGGTGCCGGTGCCACCCGGGCTGCTCTTCGAGGGCGAGGGCGACGGCGATCCGGGCGTCTTGGACGGCGACGGCGAGACGGGCGGGGTGGTGGGGGACGTGCCGCCGGCGGCGGTGATGATGGCGCTGATGATGCCCTGCTGGGTCACGGTGTTGGAACTGCGGTTGAACAGGCCGAACCCGTACTGGCCGTTGTAGCCGTTGTCCCAGTAGGCGCTCGCCCCGCCGTACTTCTTCGCGGTGGCGACCAGTGCTTTGGCGAAGTTCGCGCGGTAGGTGTTGTTCGCCGAGTCGGCTGACGTTTTGTCGATCGAGCCGTACTCACCGACGAAGAACGGATAGCCCTTGGTGACGAAGGTGTCGTACACCTTCTTCAGCATGAGATCCATGTAGTCTTCCTGGCCCCAGGTCGACTTCTTGGCCGAGTTGGTCGCGGCCGCGCCCCACTGCGTGATGTTGCCGTCCTCCTGGCCCGTGAAATCCCACGGGTCGTAGTAGTGCACGGAGATCATGAGTCGCTGCTCGCCGCTGGGGATGGAGGACGACCGGTAGGCGTCGGTGGGCAGCGAGAAGCCGTAGCTGCCCGTCGTGTACTCGATGTTGGTGTTCCAGCCCGGGATGAGCAGCCATCGCGAGGCGTTGGTGCCGCCGGTCTGCCGGACGGTGTCGACGAAGATCTGGTTGTAGGCGACGATGTTCGAGTAGCACGGCTGGGTGGGGTTGCCGTACTGCCCGTCGAACTCCTCGTTCATCGACTCGAAGATCAGGTGATCGTTGTAGCTCGCGAACTTCGTCGCGACCTGTTGCCAGACCTTCTGATACTTGGCCTTGATCGTGGTCTGGTCCGATGCGTCGCAGATCAGCCAGGAGCCGGTCACGCTCTTGTAGCCGTCGCCGTGCATGTTGATCAGCACGTACAGGCCGGAGTTGTAGGCGTAGTTGACGACCTCCTGAACCCGGTTCAACCAGGCCGAGTCGACGGTGTAGTTCGGGCCGGCCCCGATCTTGCCCAGGTACGAGATGGGAATGCGGATCGTCTTGAAGCCCGATGCCTTCACCCGGTCGATGAGGGCCTGGGTGATGACCGGGTTGCCCCAGGCCGTCTCGCTGGGAATGCCGTTGGCGTTGGCCTCCAGCTGATTGCCGAGGTTCCACCCGGCGCCCATGTCGGCGACCAACTGGGGGGCGGTCAGCTGCACCGCGGCGTTGGCCGCGGTCGACCTCGTCACGCCGTACACGGCTCCGGCGAGGGCCAGGGTGGCGGCAACGACTGCGAGCCCGGCCCTCCTGACTGTCGAACTCATGAGGCTTCCTCTCCTACGGTCTCGAGCGCCGGACGTGGCGGCGTCTTCGGTCCGAACCTGGCGAGGAGTGTTGCCACGGGCGCGACGGGTGTCAATCGACGCGCTTCGACGAACATGTTCGGCGGGTCGGTGCGGGCCGCGGAGCAGCCGGTTTGCTGGCGGCGGCCGCGAACCGGCTCTGCATCTTTCGGCAACGAGTGGCCGCGAATGGCCGGCGCGGGGCGGGAAACTTACCTCGGCGGAGGGGGCAGCTGGTCGGAGTCACAGGGCGCCAGTGGCATATTCCGGAACCTCACGACGGTTCGGTCCACTCGTCGTGGGTGAGGAAGCGATCGATCACCGCGGTGTACGGGTTCGGGTCGAGCTGCTTCCGCTCGGCCCAGGCGTCGTCGTAGTAGGTGCTGCGGTACGCGGCAGCGCCGTCGCAGATCAGGGTGGCGATGCTTCCCGTTTCGCCGCGCCGGCGCATGCCGTGGGCGATGCGCAGGGCGCCCCAGAGATTGGTGCCGGTCGACGGGCCGACCGACCAGCCGGTGGTGGCCGCGAGATGGCGCATGGCGGCCAGGCTCGCCGCGTCGGGTACGGGCATCATGAGATCGACGACCGCGGGCAGGAACGCCGGTTCGACGCGGGGCCGGCCGATGCCTTCGATCCGTGACGGCATCCCGGTTCCGTATCCCGGATAGCCGGTGACCCAGCTGGGCCAGTATGCGGAGTTCTCCGGGTCCACCACCGCGAGTCGCGTGGGATACCCGTGATACCGCAGGTGCCGGCCCAGGGTCGCGCTGGTCGTCCCGGTGCCGGCGCCCACCACGGCCCACGCGGGCGGCTCACCTTCGCGCGCGATCACCTGGGCGGTCAGGGTGGCGCCGACGCTGTCGAAGCCGCGCCAGTCCTCGGCATGCGCCGCGGACGTCAGGTGGTCGAGGTAGTGGCCGCCGAGTTCCGCCGCGAGCCTGGCGGCCTCGTCGTAGATGGCGACGGGTGGGTCGAACGGGTGGCAGCGGCCACCGTGTCGCTCGATGCGCTCCCGTTTCGCCGCCGGCGTCCTGCCCGGCACGACGGCGACGAAGGGCAGGCCTAGCACGGCCGCGAAGTAGGCGGTGGCGACCGCCGTGTTGCCCGCCGTCGCCTCGACCACGGTCGTTCCCTCGCCGATGTCACCGCGGGCGATCGCGTCTTCCATCAGCCGACGGACCAGGCGGTGCTTGAGGCTTCCGGTGGGACGCTGCGACTCGTCCTGGAAGTACAGCGAGATACCCCACGGCTCCGGAAGCGCGTACCGGCGCAGTGGCGCCGGCGTCTCCGCGGCCGCCTCGGCACGCAACCGCTCCAGCGCCTGCTGCGCCCACAGTCGTGTCACGAGAGTGCGCCGGGCTGATCCGAGGCGGCGGCCAGTGGCGCCAGGCCGGCGAAGACGATGGTCAGCATGCGGGCGCGGACCTCGTCGTCCAGCGCGGTCGTGCGCGAGGTGGCGACGAGGAGCGCGTAGACCTCGGGCAGCTCGACGTCGTCGCGGACCGCACCGGCCGATTGGGCGCGCCGCAGCAGTACACCCACGGCACCGCGCAAACCGTTGGCGGCTTGGTGGGCCTCGCCGCCGGTGTCGCCGCCGGCGTCGAGCAGGGCCTCGCCGATCGTGATCTTCGCGGGCGCGTCGGCGACGAGGTGGCGGAAGAAGCCGTAGAACGCCGCACCCGGGTCCCCGGTGTCGTGCAGCGCCTCGGCCTCGGCGCGCAGCCGATCGTACCGACGGATGAGCACGGCCTGCAGGAGTGCCGCCTTGGTGGGGAAGTGGCGGAAGACCGTGGCGATGCCGACCCCGGCCAGCCGGGCCACCTCCTCCGTGGACGCGGTCGCGCCGCCGCGGCCGAACACGTCCTCGGCGGCGTCCAGGATGCGGTCGCGGTTCGCCTGTCCGTCGCTGCGCATGCCCACCCTTGCTAAACGAAGTCTGGACTCCGTAGCATCGGAGTCGTCACTTCGGATAGTACAGGAGGCCGTCATGACCCCTCGTGAGGTGTTCCTCGCCCTCGTCAACGGTGTCGCGGACGAGCGCTGGGACGAGCTGCCCGGGCTCTACGCGGAGCGGACCGACGTCGTGCACCCGTTCCACCCGCGGCGCGACCCGGCCATGCGCACCCGCGCCGAGCTCGCCGAGCACTTCCGCCCCACCGGTGAAGGCCCGCGGCTGCGGCGCCGGGTCACGGACGTCGTCATCCACGAGACCGCGGACCCGGAGGTGATCGTGGCGGAGTTCGCGTACGCCGGCGTCAACGAGGACACCGGCGAACCCTTCCGGACGCCGGGCATCTTCGTGCTGCGCGTGCGCGACGGGCAGATCGTCGAGTCCCGCGACTACTTCGACCACCTCACGTCCGCGCGGATTCGCGGCCAGAAAATTTCTTAGCGGACCTGTCGATTGGCGTGGGGGTGGTTCGTAGCCCTGGTGAGAGCCCGGCACACATGGCCGGTCCGGACACCACTGGAGGGCATCATGACCACCACGCTTCCCACCACCCGCACCGCGACGTCGAGCATCCCCGCGCTGATCGGGCACGGTGTCGCCGCCACGGTCGCCGCGAGCGCCGCGACCATGGCCGTCGCCGCCGGCGGGCACGCCGCCGGGATCAGCCTCGACATGGCCGGCCAGCCGATCCCGGTCGCCGGGTTCGGGACGCTGACCGCGATCTTCTCGCTGGTCGGCGTGGTACTGGCCGCGGTGCTGGCCCGCTTCGCCCGGCGGCCGCGGCGCGTGTTCGTCCGCACGACGGTGGTGCTGACGGCGCTGTCGCTGGTGCCCGACGTGCTCGCGGACTCCGCTCTTGGTACGAAGGCGCTGCTGATGCTCACGCACCTGGTCGCCGCCGCGATCGTTGTCCCGCTCGTCGCCCGCCGCCTGTCCGCCTGAGCTTCCTGCCGAGAAGGGAACAACCGTCATGAAGCAGTACCTGCTGGCCGTGCACTACGTCGAGGGCGCCCCCGCGATGTCCGACGAGGAGACGCAGCACATGTTCCGCGAGACCGAGCGGATCAACCAGGAGATGGTGAAGACCGGCACCTGGGTCTTCGGCGGGGGACTCCTGCCGCCGGAGAGCTCCACCGTCGTGCGGACCGGCCAGGGCGGCACCACCATGACCGACGGGCCGTTCGCCGAGACCCGCGAGCACCTCGCCGGCTTCTGGGTCATCCGCTGCGCGGACCTGGACGAGGCGCTGGCCTGGGCCGAGCAGTGCTCGCGAGCCTGCGGCCCGATCGAGGTGCGACCCTTCGACGAGCTGTCCCAGGGCTGAACCCGCGTGGATCTGGCGGAGATCTACCGCGCGGAGTACGGCCGCTGCGTCGCCACCCTGGCCCGCTTCCTCGGCGACATCAACCTCGCCGAGGAAGCGGTCCAGGACGCCTTCGCCACGGCGGTGCAGAAATGGCAGGCGCCGCCGCCGAACCCGGGCGCCTGGATCGTGACCACCGCGCGGAACCGGGCCATCGACCGGCTCCGCCGCGAGTCGACCCGCGAGGCCCGGCACGCCGAGGCCCTGCTGCTGCACCACCAGGACGAGCCCGAGGAGGTGGGACCCGTGCGAGACGACCAGCTGCGCCTCATCTTCACCTGCTGCCACCCGGCCCTCGCGCCCGACGCGCGGACCGCCCTCACCCTGCGGCTGCTCGGCGGCCTCGAGACGCCCGAGATCGCCCGGGCCTACCTCATCCCGGAGGCGACCGTCGCCCAGCGGATCGTGCGCGCCAAGAAGAAGATCCGCGACGCCGGCATCCCCTACCGGGTCCCCGCCGCCCACGAGCTGCCGGACCGGCTGCCGCCCGTGCTCACCGTGCTCTACCTGATGTTCAACGAGGGCTACGCGGCCACCGCCGGTCCGCTGATCCGCACCGACCTGTGCGCCGAGGCGATCCGGCTCGCCCGCGAGCTCGCCGCGCTGATGCCCGACGAGCCCGAGGTCCTCGGCCTGCTCGCCCTGCTGCTGCTCACCGAGGCGCGCCGCCCCGCCCGCCTCGGCCCGGACGGCGAGCCGGTGCTGCTCGCCGCGCAGGACCGGACGCGGTGGAACCGGGCCCTCATCGCCGAGGGCCATGACCTGGTCCGCCGGTGCCTGCGGCGCAACCGGCCCGGCCCGTACCAGATCCAGGCGGCGATCAACGCGGTCCACACCGACGGCGACGCCACCGACTGGCCGCAGGTCCTGGCGCTTTACGACCAGCTGTACGCGCTCACGCCCACCCCGATCGTCGCGCTCAACCGTGCGGTCGCGGTCGCCGAGGTGCACGGGCCGGCGGTGGCCCTCGCCGTGCTCGAGGACGTCGACCTGCCGGGGTACCACCGGCTGCCCGCCGCCCGCGCCGAGCTGCTGGCCCGCCTCGGACGGAACGCGGAGGCGGCGGAGGCCTACGACCAGGCCATCGCGCTGGCCACCAACGAGACCGAGCGCGCGTACCTGCGCGGGCGCCGGGCCCAGACGTAGATAGGGTGCACGCATGGTCGGGGTCGACGACATCCGCGCGATCACCAGGACACTCGAGCGCGCCTACGAGGTCGTGGTGCGGGACCGCATCAAGTGGCGGGTCGGGCAGATCGTCTTCGCGGCCCTCTCCCGCGACGAGGCGATCATGGGCTTCGGCTACCCGAAGGAGGGCCGGGACGCGCTGGTCGAGGCCGAGCCGGACAAGTTCCTCCTCCCGCCGCCGTCGGACCTGCGCTTCAACTGGGCCTGCGCGCGGATGGCCGCCCTCGACCCGGAGGAGCTCGACGAACTCGTCGTCAACGCCTGGATCATGACCGTGCCGAAGAAGGTGTGGATGCCGTACCTCGCCGCCCGCGGGCGCTGATCAGGCGACGGCGCAGGCCGTGCCGTTGAGTGAGAACGCCGTCGGGGCGGAGGCGTTGCCGGTGTGGTTGGCCTGGAAGCCGATGCTCGTCGAGCCGCCCGCCGGGATGCCCGCGTTGTAGCTCACGTTGCGCGCCGTGACCGCTCCGCTCGCCGGTGCGTAGGTTGCGTTCCAGCCGGAGGTGATCGTCTGGCCCGCGGGGAGCGTGAAGGTCAGCGCCCAGCCGTTGACGGCGGCCGCGCCGGTGTTCGCGATCGTGACGTTGGTCGTCAGGCCGGTGTTCCAGGCATTGATGCTGTACGTCACCTTGCACCCTCCCGGCCCCGCGCTGGACGGCTTCGGACCGGCCGAGGACGTGCCGGGAGTGGGTGACGTACCGCCGGCATTGCCGATGCTGCCCGGCACCGACAGCAGCGCGTTGTACCAGACCGTCGCCATCTTGCCGTAGCCCACCGGCCCCGGGTGGATGCCGTCGAGCAGGTCGGCCGTCGTCAGCGCGCTGTACATGTCGACGAGGTGCAGGTGCTTGCCCGCGTTGACGCGGGACTGCACGATGCCCGGGATGGCGGCGTTGTACGTGCGTACCGTCGCGTCGCAGCACTGCACCGGAATGATCTGCGCCACGAACACGTCGGCGTTGGGCGCCAGCGCCGTGATGTGGTCCAGCAGCGTGGCCAGCCGCGCCGGGGCGCCCGCCGGGTCGCTGCCGTAGATGTCGTTCGTGCCGATGTGCAGCAGGATCGTGCGCGGGGTGTACGCCGGCAGCCAGGTGCCGACGTTGGCGTCGATCTGCGCGATGGTCCAGCCGGAGTGCCCCTCGTGGTCGTGGTCGCCGAGACTCGACGGACCGTTGGACATCGACCCGACGAAGTCGACCTTGTAGCCGCCGGCCACGAGCTTGCTCCACAGGTCGATGCGGTAGCCGCCGGCGACGCTCAGCCCCTCGGTGAGCGAGTCACCCAGCGGCATGACCCGCACCCCGCCGTTCGATTCGGCGCTGGCGGTGCCGACGGCGAGTACCGTCGCCGCAGTCAACGCGGCCAGGGCGGACACCATCGCGAAGAGGCGCTTGGCACTCGGCATGCCCCGACCCTGGCACGGTGTCCCGGGACAGGGCCAGGAAGCGCTTCGACAGTGGCCAAACCCCCTGCTCGCCGCATGAAAGTTGCGGCATCCGATCATGGTTCCGTGCGTGAGGTGTACGCTCGCCGTCCGGTCGGAGGGAAACGGTGATGGACGAGCTTGTCCGCGAGGCGCGGGACGCGTGGTCGGCGCAGGACTGGGAACGGTCGGCGGCGCTGTACGAGCAGCTCGCCCTTCAGGCGCCGGACGACCCACGGGTCGGCGACTGGTGGTACGACGCCGCGCTGGCGTACAAGTTCCGGCGCAACTGGGCGCAGGCGTACCGGCTCGGCATCCAGGCCGCGGCCCACGCCCCGCGCGGCCGGCGGGACCCGGCATTCTGGAATCTCGGCATCGCCGCGACGATCCAGCGCGACTGGGCAACGGCCCGCGACGCCTGGTCGTCGTTCGGCATCGAACTGCCGGCCGGCGACGGCCCCATCGTGGGCGACTTCGGTCGTGCGTGCGTGCGGCTCACCGGCGCCGAGGGATCGGAGGTCGTCTGGGTCCAGCGGCTGTGCCCGACCCGGGCCCGGGTGATCAACGTGCCGTTCGACACCTCTCGGCGGTACGGCGAGATCGTCGTCCACGACGGGGAGCCCAAGGGCGATCGGGTGGTCGGCGACCGAACCTACCGGGTGTTCGACGAGCTCATGCTGTTCGAGCCGTCCGACCTGCCGACACTGGCCGCGACCGTGACCGCGGAGCCCGCCGCCCTCGAGGCGCTGTCCGACCTGTTCGACGAGAACGGCTTCGGCTTCGAGCCGCTGCGCAACGGCTACGTCCTGTGCAAGTGCTGCAGCGAAGGCTCGGTCACGCAGGAGGCCCGGCCACTCGGCGGCGAACAGCGGTGCCTCATCGCCGCCCCGCCGGACCGGGCTCGCGAACTGCTCGACGCCTGGCGGAGCGCGACCACCGGCACGTGGGCGGACCTGCACATCGCGACTTGAGCGGGCCTCCCAGCGCGCGGTCGCGTAACGTCCGGGCCGACAGCATCAGGCAACGTCGCAGGGAGCAGACCCATCGACGCCTCCGACACGATCACCCTGTGGCGACCCACCGGGCAGGCCGAGCTCGATCTGGTCGCGGCGTCCGGGTGGCGGGCCTGGCCGGCGCGCCTGCCGGACCAGCCGATCTTCTATCCGGTACTCAACCGCTGGTACGCGACGAAGATCGCCCGCGAGTGGAACGTCCCGGCCAGTGGCGTCGGCTACGTGACGCGGTTCGAGGTCGAGCGCGCGTACCTGGACCGGTACGAGGTTCAGCAGGTCGGTGGCCGCGACGTGCTGGAGTACTGGATCCCCGCGGAGGAGCTTGCCGACCTCAACGCCCACATCGTCGGCGCGATCACCGAAGAGGCCGACTACCGCGGTCCCGTGAGCGACCAGGAGTTCACCGACGCGCACGACGCGCTCGGCTCAGAGCTTCCAGCCGGGTGGCGGGCCTACTTGCAGGGCGCGTCGTGGTTCCGGCGAGGATGGATGACGAGCGGGGCCGATGTGTGGCTCAACACGCCTCGCGAGATGCTTGAGCTGCACCAGGCATGGGACGAGAGCACCGATGCCCATCCCGGCATCGCGATCATCGGCGGTGACGGGTCCCGCGAGCAGCTCGTGCTCGACCTGCGCAGCGACCCCGCGCCGGTGCTGCTGGTCGACATCACCAGCGGCGGATGGGACGACGCCGTCCGGCAAGCCGATGATGTCGGCGAGCTCGTCGACCGCATCGAGGCGGGCACCTTCGCATTCGACTTCGGGGATTCGCATCGTGCGGCCTGAGGGCGTCGCGCTGCCGCGGCCGCACGGCCCGCTGCAGAATCGCGTGCTGCCGACCGGGGAGATCGTGGCCGACCCGGCCCGGGGAACGCTGATGGGCAATCGGGGCTGTCTGCACGGCTCCGGCCGGGAGCTCGGGGTCGCCCGCTGGCGCTCCAAACTGTGGATCTGCTGCACGCTGACCTGGAAGGACGTTCGCCGGGACCCGATGCCGCCGGGGCGCTGGACGGCGTTGTTCTTCCTCGACGAGGCGACCGCGCTGGCCGCCGGGCACCGGCCGTGCGCGTACTGCCGGCGCGCCGGCTTCCTCGCCTACGCCGAGGCGTGGCGCGAGGCGGAACACCTCGCCCGGCGACCGCGGGCGCACGAGATGGACGCGCGCCTGCACGATGAGCGGGTCGAGCCGCGGACCCGCCGGCAGATCACCCGGCCGGCCCGCTGCGCCGACCTGCCCGCCGGTGCGATGGTCCGGCTCGGCGACGGAACCGTCGGGCTGGTGTCGCGGCGGCGGTTCCTGCCGTGGGCCGCCACCGGCTACGGCCCGTCGCGGCCGCTGCCGGAGCGGGCCGAGCTGCTCACCCCGCCCGCGTCGGTGGCGGCGCTGCGGGCCGGCTACCGCCCCGCGGTCCACCCGAGCGCCGGGCGGTGAGCGCCCGGGCGGCCGGGCCGCCCGGGCGCTGGCGCATCGGCTACTCGAAGAACTTGAGGCCGAAGCCGGTGTCGCTGGTCGCGCCGGGGACGTTGGCCCGGCGGTACGTCACGCTGCCCCACCAGACGGCCGTGCCGGTGTACCAGTAGCGCGCCGACCAGGAGTACGGCGTGCCCTTGGCGACCGCGTGGTACATGGTCGGGAAGCGGTTGCCGGACGGCGGGCTGGTCGCGATGTCACCCCGTTCGAGGACGAACGAGTGGTGGCCGGGGCCGTCGACGTACAGCGTCGGGTCCCACCCGGACATCATGTTGGGCGCGTACGAGCCGAAGAGGCAGCCGTTGCTCTTGTACCAGTCCCACACGTACGTCGGGTCGCCGCCCGCCCGCAGGCGCAGGTCGGCGAGGCAGTACTTGCTGCTCCAGCTGCCGTTCGCGGAGTACACGATGTGCAGCTGGCCCTTGGGGTCCAGGATCGGCTCGGGGGCCTCGTTGATGTAGGGGTTGCCGACCGTGCGCTCCCACGACTCGCGCGGCTGGGAGATGACGTACCGGGCGCCGGTGGCCGTGGTCGCGTTGGCCATCCGCGCGATGTAGAGGTTCTGCTCGACGTTCGTGTCGCCCGACCAGCCGGACCACACGAACCAGCGCTGGCCCTGGAACGTGAACGGCACGCCGTCGATGGCCCACTTGTCGTTGGGCAGCGCGACCTTCACGGCGGCCGTGTAGCCGGAGTCGGGAGTGGCCGAGTCGATGTGGTACATCCGGTGCGCGGCGCCGGTGCCGGCGGAGAAGTAGACGTGATAGCGCCCGTCCTGGTAGACGATCTCGGGCGCCCACACCTCGCCGAGGCCGGTGTCCTTCCACACCTGCTTCTTCGGCGCGGAGGCGATTCCGGCCAGGGAGGTGGCCGTGCGGATCGCCACGCCGCCGTCGACCGACTTGGCCGCGACGTAGAGTCCGTTGACCTTGATGACGCTGGGGTCGGCGCCACCGAGCGTGGTGGCACCGGCGTTGGCGGTTCCGGCAGTGGTGAGCGCCGGCACGAGGGCGAGGGCGCCGGCGATGACGAGGGCGGCGGCACCGGAGCGGCGAATGCGGGGCATGGTTCGCAACATCTCCCAGCTCACGCGCGCCTGTCAATAGAAGGACGCGAAATTGTAAGCTTCCCTTAAAGTATCATCGACGGCGTCGGGGGTGAAGCGATCGGGGCGGCCCGCGGGCCACCCGATCGCCGAGGGCGGCGTGTTCTACCGGCTCACCGGGCTGCGGCGCTGCCTCGGTCGCCGACCCGGCGCAGGACGGTCAGCACGGCCGCGCCGATGGGCTCGGCGAGGGTGAATCGGAAGTCCGCGGGCACGCCGTCCGCGAAGAGCCGGTCGCCCTCGCCGGTCACCACCGGGAAGGTGATGAGCCGGTACTCGTCGACGAGGCCGGCCGCCGCGAGCGCGTGCGCGAGGCTCAGGCTGCCGATCACGACGATGTCGCGCCGCTCGCGTTCCGCCCGGGCCCACGCGACCGGGTCGCCGTCGATCGCCTCCGAGTTCGGCCAGGCCGACGCGTCGATGGCGCCCCGCGTGGCGACCCGCTTCGGCACGGCGTTCATGAGCTTGGCGTAGTCGTCGTCCCGACCCGGCCACAGCCGTGCGAACGCCTCCCAGGTCTTGCGGCCGTACAGCTGCACGCCCGTCTGCATCAGCTCGCCCAGCCGGAACTTGTCGTCGCTCACCGGCCCCGAGCCGAAGCGGAACGCCCACCCGCCGTAGCCGGTCCCGGCCCGCCCGTCGGGGTCGGACACCACGCCGTCGAGCGTGACGAACTGTACGACGATGACGTCACCCATCGTGAAACTCCCTTGCCCGGTGGCGACCCGTCCGGCCGCCCTCACGAACACATACCGGTGGCGGCGGCCGGACTCATCGCTCAGTACGCTGCGGCTTGTGGAGGATTTCGAGGCGTTCCGCGGCGACCTGCTGGTGCACTGCTACCGGATGCTCGGCTCGTACCACGAGGCCGAGGACCTGGTGCAGGAGACGCTGCTGCGGGCCTGGCGGGCGGCCGACCGCTACGATCCGCGGCGCTCCTCGCCGCGCACCTGGCTGCACCGCATCGCCACGAACGCCTGCCTCACCGCGCTCGAGGGCCGGGCCCGCCGGCCGCTGCCGAGCGGGCTCGGGCCGGCCGGAGACGATCCGATGGTACCGCTGAAGCCCGATCCTGACATCGCGTGGCTCCAGCCGTTTCCGGACGATCCCGCCGCGGCCGCCGAGCAGCGCGCCGGGCTCCGGCTCGCCTTCGTCGCGGCCCTGCAACTGCTGCCCGCCCGGCAGCGCGCGATCCTGCTGCTGCGCGAGGTGCTCGAGCTGTCGGCCGCCGAGGTCGCCGAGGCGCTCGGCACCAGCGTCGCCGCCGTGAACAGCGGCCTGCAGCGGGCCCGGGCCGCGCTGCACACCGCCGCGCCGGCGCTCGAGGACCTCCGAGACCCGGCCGACCCGGGGGAGCGGGCCGCGATCGAGCGGTACCTGACGGCGTTCGAGGCGGCCGACGTGCCCGGCCTGACCAGGCTGCTCGCCGACGACGTGATCCTGGAGATGCCGCCGGTGCCGCTGTGGCTCGTGGGCCGCGCCCACTACGGCGCGTTCATGGAGCGCGTCTTCGCGATGCGCGGCCCCGGCTGGCGCCTGCGGGTCGTGGCGGCCAACGGCGGCCCGGCGCTCGCGACCTACGCCCCCGACCCGGCCACCGGCGGCGTCCGGGCCCACTCGGTGCAGGTGTTCGCCGTGCGCGACGGCCTGATCCGGCACAACGTCACCTTCGCCGACCCGGCGGTCTTCACCCTGTTCGGGCTCCCGACAGACACCGTGCCGCATTGACGAGGCCGACGAGGCTGAACGCCTGCGGCGTGTTGCCGAGGTGCCGTCCGGTGGCCGGGTCGCACTCCTCGGCCAGCAGCCCCACGTCGTTGCGCAGCGACAGCAGCCGCTCGAACAGCTCGTGGGCCTCCTTGCCGCGGCCGATGCCGTCGAGCGCCTCGACGAGCCAGAAGGAGCAGGCGACGAAGGCGCCCTCGTGGTCGTCGCGGTAGCGCATCAGCAGCCCGTCGCGGCTCAGATCGCGCTGGATGGCGTCGATGGTGCCGACCACCCGCGGGTCGTCGTAGGGCAGGAACCCGGCCCGCGGGATGAGCAGCAGGGCGGCGTCCATCCGCGCCGAGCCGTAGCACTGGGTGAAGGTGTTGCGCTCCGAGTCGAAGCCGCGCTCGCACACCTCCGCGTGGATCGCGTCCCGGGTGCGCCGCCACGCGTCCACCGGGCCCGGCAGCCCGAGCCGCTCCACGGTCCGGATCGCGCGGTCGAAGCCGGCCCAGGCCATCACCTTCGAGTGCACGTACTGCTGCCGCTCGCCCCGGACCTCCCACAGGCTGCTGTCCGGCTCCCGCCAGTGGCCCTCGAGGTGCTCCAGGAGGTCGCGCTGGCGGTCCCAGGCGTCGTCCGTCGCGACGATCCCGGACTCGCGGGCGAGGTGCAGGCCGTCGAGCACCTCGCCCCACACGTCGAGCTGGCGCTGTCCCGCGGCCGCGTTGCCGATGCGGACCGGGGCGCTGCCGCGGTGGCCCGGCAGCCAGTCCACAGTGGACTCCGGGACCCGGCGGGTGCCGTCGAGGCCGTACATGATCTGCAGGTCGGCGGGGTCGCCGGCGATCGCCCGGAGCAGCCATTCGCGCCAGGCCCTGGCCTCGGCGACGTGGCCGGTGCCGAGCAGCGCCTGGAGGGTGAAGGTGGCGTCGCGCAGCCAGCAGTACCGGTAGTCCCAGTTGCGGCTCCCGCCGGGCTCCTCGGGCAGCGAGGTGGTCGCGGCGGCGACGATCCCGCCGGTCGGCGCGTAGGTGAGGGCCTTGAGCAGGATCAGCGAGCGGCGCACGGGCTCGGCCCACGGCCCGTCGTGCATGCCGGACTCGATCCAGTCGGACCAGAACCGGTGCGTGTCGCGCAGCGCCTGCTCGGGATCGACCCGCGCGGGCACCGGCCGGTGCGAGCGCTGATACGTGAGCACGAACGGGATCCGCTGCCCGGCGCCGACGGTGAAGTCGGCCGAGACGGTGCCGTCGGCGGAGTGTTGCGGCACGCCCGCGGACAGCCAGGCCGCGTCCGGCCCGGCGATCGCCCGCATGCCCGAGTCGCAGCTGCGCAGCCACGGGGTCACGTGGCCGTAGTCGAACCGCAGGACGAGCTCGGTGTGCATGCGGACCTGGCCCCGGACCCCCTCGACGATGCGGACCACGTCGGCCGCCTCGCCCCGCGGTGGCATGCAGTCGATGATCCGGACCTCGCCGTCGCCGGTGTCCCACTCGGTGTGCAGCACCAGGCTGTCGCCCGCGTAGGAGCGCCGGGTCGCGGCCCCGTGCCCGGCCGGGGGCGATGCGCCACCGCCCGTGCCGTTCGTCGCCGAGCAGCGCGGCGAAGCACGCGGGCGCGTCGAAGCGGGGCAGGCACAGCCAGTCGATGGAACCGTCCCGCCCGACCAGCGCGGCGGTGTGCAGGTCGCCGATCAGCGCGTAGTCCTCGATGGCCGACGGCATCGGCGTCAGCGGCCGGCCTGATCGGCCGCGGCGTGGTCGGCCGCGGCGTGGTCGGCCGCGGCGTGGGCGGCCCGCCGCGCGTCGAGATAGGCGCGGCGGCAGCTGCCCGGGTCGCGGTAGATCGGCGGCGAGGAGACGATCGGCGCGTCGCCGATGTCCGCGAGCGTCCACTGCCAGTGGTGGTCGAGAGTTTCGGTCATGGCGAGGGTACCGTCACCGTCGCCCAGCCGCCGTAGCCCCCGTCGCATGGTCTCGGTGCTCGTCTCAGCGCTGTTCTCGGCGCTGGTGGCCATGACGTCGGCGCCCGTCGGCGTGCGGTGGACGAGCCGCCACCCCGCGGCGTTCCTGAGCGGGATGACCGCGATCGCCGCCTCCCGTTCGCTGTACCGGCGCATCGTCCGCTCCCTTCACGCTTCGTCTCCGTGATGCCCGCCTCGCACGCGAGTAACCATGCCGCTCGCGCGAGGCGTCCTGCCCCGATCGGCTCACCCGTCCGGGTGCCGCGCTCGCCCTCGCCGCGACCGGCAAGGGCTTCGCCGTCATCGCCGACCGGGGGTGTCGCGCAGGCCGGCGACGCGGCACACCGCGGCGAAGCCGTCGTCGGTGCCGGGCCAGTGGGCGCGCACCGCCTCGAGGCCGGCCCGGCGCACGGTCGAGCGCAGCACGGCGACGACGATGATGGCGTCGTCGGCGTAGCCGAGCACCGGGATGAAGTCCGGTATCAGGTCGATCGGGACGGCGAGGTACACCAGCAGCAGCCCGAGCCGGGCGCGCACACCGCGCGGCAGGCCCGGGTCGGCGGCCAGGCGGCGCAGCAGCCGCAGCAGGTCGGGCAGCAGGCGCAGCGCTTCCCGCAGGCGCACCTTGTCGGGCTTGGCCACGAGCAGCACGACGACCAGCGCGAGCCAGACGACCACGAGGGCGATCGCCAGGCCGATCAGGGTCTGCAGCCACCACGGCATCGCGGCGCCCCCGTTCTCGCGCGCACCTGCGCCGGCAGCCGGTGGACGGGCCGGCCGTGGACACGCGACGAACGTAGCATTCGGGAGCAACGATCGTTACGGCGAGGCCGGCGACGGTCACGGTGTGTTCCGGCCTGACATTCCGCCGGGCTGCGGCGTCGGACTCGGCATGACGACTCAACTGCCGGCGCCCTCGTTCGCCGACCCGGCGTCCGCGCAGCGCCTGGAGCGCGCGGCCACGGCCCTGACCGCCCACGGCTTCACCGTGGAGATCCTCGACGGCGCCGCGGCCGCGCGCGCCCGGGTCGGGGAGCTGATCCCGCCGGGCACCAGCGTGTTCACCGGCTCCAGCGAGACTCTGCGCCGCTCCGGCATCGAGGAGGACATCAACGCCAGTGGCCGCTACGAGGCCATCCGGCCGCGAGTCCTGGCCATGGACCGGGCCACCCGGATGGACGAGATCCGCCGCCTGCTGGCCGGGCCGGACGTCGTCGTGGGCAGCGTGGCCGCGTGCACCGAGACGGGCTGCCTGGTGGCCGCGTCGGGCAGCGGCAGCCAGCTGCCGAGCTACGCCGGCGGCGCCGCCCGGGCCATCTGGGTCGTCGGGGCGCAGAAGGTGGTACCCGACCTGAGCACGGCGCTGCGCCGGGTCGAGGAGCACTGCCTGCCGCTGGAGAGCGCCCGCACCCAGGCCGCCCACGGCTGGCCGAGCGCCGTCAACCGCCTGCTGATCCTCAACGCGGAGCCCTATCCGGGCCGCGGCACGGTGCTGCTGCTGCGCGAGGCCATCGGATTCTGACGCATCGGGAGCAAAGCCGACATATCATCGTGAACGGGACGAGGCCGCCGGGCATCTCGACGTTCACGTTCAGGGTCGGCCGACCGATCCAATCAGGGCGACGACGCCGGACGAACCCGGCGCGCTGCGGGCCGCTCCTTCGCCGGAGGAACGTCGCGAAACGCCTGCCTGCAACGGATTGACGCGTTCGGGCAGACGCCCGGGGAGCGGTTCAGCCTCGGCGGAGACGGCCGCCCGCGGTGCGACCCGGCCGGGAGCTTCCGGGCCTGACCTCGGTCGAGGGTACCCGCGGTGCACGCAATCGGGGTGGGAGCGGGTATGGTTGCGCGCGGGGACCGGTTGTTCACTGCCGACGATGGGCAGGGGACCGGCCGCCGCAAACAGGAGGAAAGTGTGGCTAGCGGTACTGTCAAGTGGTTCAACTCCGAAAAGGGCTTCGGCTTCATCCAGCAGGACGACGGCGGTGCGGACGTGTTCGTCCACTACTCCGCCATCGCCAGCACTGGTTACCGTGAGCTGACGGAAGGCCAGAAGGTGGAGTACGAGGTGACCCAGGGCCAGAAGGGTCCCCAGGCGGAGAACGTCCGCGGTCTCTGACGCGATCCTCGCAGGAGCTTGGGCACCACCGGAGCGCCGCGCCGTCGCGCGGCGCTCCGGCCGTCTCAGGGTGCCAGCTGCTGCTCCAGCCGCTCCAGACCGCCGCTGATCAGGCGCCCGTAGTCGTCGTCGCCGAGCGCGCCGATGGTGTCCCGCGCCTGCCGCAGATGCGCGCGGGCCCGGTCGAGGTCGCCCAGCCGGCGGTAGCAGTCGGCCAGGTTGAGGTGCAGCGACGGATACAGCCCGGCCACGGACAAGGTGACGCCCGCCCGCGCCGCCCGGTCGTCGGTGAGCCGGTCGGCCGCCGCCAGGGCCCGCCGATCCCAGAGCAGCTCCTCGCGGACGTCGTCCTGCACGTCCGCCATCGAGTGCGCGAGCACGCTGACGTGCAGCGCATCGCCCTGCTCCCCGCCGATCTCGGCCCAGATCTCCGCGAACATCCGGCGGGCGGCTTCGCGCTGCCCCTGGCCGTGGTGCAGCGCCACGGCCTCGCCGATGCGCACGAGCACCGGGTCGGTGATCATGGGGCACCTCCATCTGCGAGCCGGGGTATCGCGCCGGCCTCGTTCAGGGCCAGCACGAGGTCGTACGGCGCCTCGTGGGCCAGCACCTCGCACATCGGGGTGTAGCCGCCCCGGTTCACGGCGTTGACGTCGAGGCCCGCGGCGAGCAGGCGCGGAAGCAGCTCGGCGTGCTCGAACTGGTGAATGCGGTGCAGCAGGGTCCGGCCGTGCTCGTCGCGCAGGTGCGGGTCCAGGCCGGCGTCGAGCAGCGCGAGCACCACCCGGCTGCCGCCGTGCTCCATGCGCCGCCACAGGTCGCGCCGGTACTCCCGCAGCCGCCGCGGCAGCCCCGCCCCACCGCCGAGCCAGGCGGACTCGGCCCGGAAGCAGTCACGCATCTCGCCGCCGAAGGCCCGCAGCGCGTGCTCCCGCCGCCGCTCGTCGTCGGTGTGATCGAGCAGCTCCAGCCGCCCGCCCCGCACGGCGATCCGGTGCCAGTCCGCCCCGCACCGCACCCGGACGTGCTCGTCCGCGGCGAACCCGTCGGGCACCACGGACGCGAGCGGGACGAGATCGTCGACGGGCGGGCGCAACAGCGGCGGATGCAGGCAGAACCCCGTCGGGTCAGGGCCCTGCCGGCCCCAGGTGACCCGGGGCCCGCCGTCGGCCAGCTCGAGCCGCAGGTGCCACTCCGGGATGGCGGAGTCGCGGCCGCCCAGGTCGCGCCACAGCGGCCACGACCGGTGCCCGAACTGCCCGGCGACGCGCCGCAGCTCCCGCGCCGCGAGCCCCGGATCGATGCGCAGCAGCAGGTCCAGCCCGGACCGCGACCAGTAGGACTCCTCCACCCTGTCCAGCGCCCACCCGGCCGCGGCCCACGCCTCCAGCGTCCAGACGCCGTCGTCCGCCGCAGCCGTGACGGCCCGCAGCTCCTCGGCCCGGCGGGCGTCCCACAGGTACGGCGGCAGCGGCACGACCCGCCCCTCGCCCAGCGCCCCGGCGCGCACCGCGTCCAGGGCGAGCCGCTGGGAGCCCGTCGTCCACGGCGAGGTCCGCAGCTCGAGCACCATCGTGTCGGCGGTGACCGGCCCGTCGGGCGCGAGGACGTACCGCGCCCCGCCGATCAGCGCCCCCGACCCGGCCCGCGACCGCGGCAGGTGCCGGCGCAGCAGGTCGGGCGCGAACCCGGCGAGCAGATCGGCGACCGGCCCGGCGTCCGCGAACCCGACCGTGACCCGCGCCGCCGCGCAGGCGGCCCGCCAGTCGCCGCGCTCCCGTGCCGCCGTGCACTCGGCGATCATCCACGCGGGCACGGTGTACTGCCGGACTCGGCGCGAGTCGCCCACAGCACCCCCATGCGGCTCAAAGGCGGCGAAGCCGACCGGATTCGAACCGGCGTCCTCCTGATGTGCTGTCACAGCGCGACGACCTCTGCGCTACGGCTCCGCCGGGCCGGATCTTACGGCAGACCGATTCCTTTCGCGGCCCAGCCGGTCAGTACCGGCATGGACGACATCTACTCGCTCAACGCCTTCTACCGCCGCAGCAACGCCCTCTCCCAGGCCGACCCGCCGCTGACCGTCGAGCAGCACCGGGTCGTCGACTCGCACTGGGGGGACGTCACGGCCGAGCCCGGCGGCGTCGACTACCTCGAGCGCGAGCTCGGCGGCGTGCCCGTGCTCTGGGCCGGTGCCGAAGGACAGCGCCGACCGGGTGCTGCTGTGCCTGCACGGCGGCGGATACGTCGGCGGCTCCGTGCACACGCACCGCAAGCTCTACGCCCACCTGGCCAAGGCGGCCGGCGCCCGGGCCGTGCTGCCGTCCTACTCGCACACGCCGGAGCGTCAGTACCCGACCCAGCTCGACGAGGTCACCGCCGTCTACCGGGCGCTGCTGGCGCAGACGCGGCCGGAGCACCTCGCGGTCACCGGGGACTCGGCCGGCGGCGGGCTGACGGTCTCGCTCATGCTGCGGGCCCGGGCCGAGGGGTTGCCGCTCGCCGCCGCGCTCGTGCCGATCTCGCCGTGGACGGACCTGACCCAGAGCGGCGCCTCCGTCGTCGCGAACCGGGGCACGGACCTGCTCTTCGGCGACCCGTACCCGATGTCGATCGACGGGCTCGTGGCGATGCTCCTGCCCGAGGGGGTCGACCCCGCCGATCCGCTCGTCAGCCCGCTCTTCGCGGACCTGACCGGGCTGCCGCCGATGTACGTGCAGGCCGGGGGCGCCGAGATGCTGCTCGACGACGCCGTACGACTGCAGGCGGCGGCTCGCCGGCACGGGGTCGAGGCCGCGCTCGACGTGACGCCCGGCGAGCAGCACACGTTCCAGATGGGGGCGGGGCACGCCGCGGCGGCGGATGCGGCGATCGCTCGCGCGGCCGCGTGGCTGCGGGAGAAGCTGGCACGGTGACGGACGAGCGGGAGGAGTTCGCGGCGCGGGCCGAGCCGCTGCGTCGCGAGCTGCTCGCACACTGTTACCGGCTCGTCGGCTCGCCGGACGAGGCCGAGGATCTCGTGCAGGAGACGATGCTGCGCGCCTGGCGGGCGTACCCGCGGTTCGAGGAACGGGCGTCGATGCGCGTGTGGCTGTACCGCATCGCCACCAACGTCTGCCTGAACGCCCTGGAGCACCGCGGCCGCCGCCCGCTGCCCTCCGGCCTCGGGGCGCCCGCGGACGACCCGCACGCGCCGCCCGGCGGGGCCGACCTCGAGGTGCCGTGGCTGCGCCCGATCGCCGACGCGCTCGTCACGCCCGAGTCGGCGGACCCGGCCGAGGTCGCCGCGACCCGGGACAGCCTGCGGCTCGCGCTCATCGCCGGGCTGCAGTACCTGCCGCCGCGGCAGCGGGCCGTGCTCATCCTGCGCGAGGTGCTCGGGTTCCCGGCGGCCGAGGTCGCGCAGATGCTCGGCTCGTCCGTCGCCGGGGTCAAGAGCCTGCTGCAGCGGGCCCGGGCCCGGCTCGAGGACGTCGCGCCCTCGCCGGACGGCGGCGATCTCGCCGAGCCGGGCGAGCCGGCGGCGCGGGCGCTGCTGGAGCAGTACATCGCCGCCTTCGAACGCAGCGACGTGACGATCCTGGAGCGGGCGCTGCGCACGGACGCGTCGCTGGAGCTCGTGCCGTCGCGAACCTGGTTTGCGGGCAAGGCGACCTGCGTGCCCTACCTGCGGCTGGTCATGGGCTCGGCGGGGGAGTGGCGGATGGCGCCGGTGTGGATGAACGGGCAGCCGGGGGTGCACGTGTGGTACCGCGGCGAGCCGTTCGGCGCCGCGGTGCTGACCGTGACCGCGACCGGCATCCGGCGGATCACCGTGTTCGGCTTCCCGGATCTGATCCCGTGACCGCGTGCTCCTCCAGCAGGGCCCGCATGCGCAGCGGCATCTCCTCGTTGAGCGAGATGACGGTGCTCGTGCGCACGATGTCGGGCACGGCGAACAGCGCGTCCACGATCCGGTGCAGGTCCTGGGTGTCGCGCGCCACGATCTTCAGCAGCAGGTCGGCGTCGCCGGTGGTGGCGTGGGCCTCGATGACCTCCGGCAGGTCGAGCAGGGCGTCGATGGCGCGGCGCCCCTGGGGCTGGCTGAGCGAGACGGACACGAACGCGGTCAGGCCGCGGCCGAGCGCCGCCGGGTCGACGCGCCGGCTGAAGTCGCGCAGGGCGCCGCCCGCCCGCATCCGCTGGAGCCGCGCGTGCAGTGTGTTGCGGGCGATGCCGAGCCGCTGCGCGAGGGCGAGGCTGGTGGCGTCGGGGTCGTCGTCGAGCGCGAGCAGGATCTGGGCATCGAGACTGTCCACTTGCGCATTATGGCACTGCATTTGACGGTACTGATGCAATCTGCGCAGTCCGAATGACCTCTGTTGCGCAGAGCGGCAGCGTCGAGTCAACCTGGCCGCATGAGCACCATCGCCGCGGCCCCCGCCGCCGTCCGCCACACCCTCGTCGACGACGTCGCGGGCATCGTCACCGGCGCGTTCCTGGCGTCAGTCGGCCTGTTCCTGCTCGACGCGGGCGGCGCCGTCACCGGCGGCACGGCCGGCCTCGCACTCCTGGCCGGGCGGCTCACCGGCTGGTCGTTCGCGATCCTGTACGTCGCCGCGACCGCCCCGTTCGTCGTCCTCGCCGTCGCGCGCAAGGGCTGGTGGTTCGCGGTGCGCTCGGCGATCGCGGTCGGGCTGCTCGCGGTGTTCTCGCTGGCGCACCCGCACGTACTGACGGTCGCGCGCATCGACCCGGTGTACGCGGTGCTCGCCGGCAACCTGGCCGTGGGCGTCGGCCTGCTGGTGCTGTTCCGCCACCACGCGAGCCTGGGCGGCTTCAACGTCGTTGCGCTGGTGTGCCAGGATCGCCTGGGCTGGCGGGCCGGCTACGTGCAGCTGGTCCTCGACGCCGCGACGATCCTGCTCGGCCTCCTGGTCGCCCCGGCGCACACGGTCCTGCTGTCCGCGGCCGGCGCCGTGGTGCTCAACCTCGTGATCGCCCTGAACCACCGCCCGGGCCGCTACACGGGCGCCTGAATCCAGTCCCCGGGCAGCTTGTCGCGCACCTCGTCCAGCGCCTCCGGCGTCCGCGCGCGGACCCACAGCCAGGCCGCGTCGTCGACGCGGAGCAGCGTATCCTGCGTGGCGTACCAGCGGGTCGGCGCCCCGTCCGGCTCTGCCCACAATGGATAGTCGGGCAGCGGCAGGCGCCGGAACCACCGATCCAGCGGCTCATCCTCGAGCTGCCGATTGTCGGCGATGTCCCCGTCGAGGATCCACTCCGACATCGCCATCTCGACGGCGGCGAGCGAGACCCGGTCGAGGTAGTTCCGCCAGCCCCCGCCCGGCACTTTGAGCACGACGGGCGGGTCGGGCTCGGCCAGCGCGCCCTTCTCGATGCCCCACCGCGTCACGTGCTGGTTCTCGACACGGAACTCGAGGACCTGGCCGGTGGGGTCGAACTGCAGCTGCCACGGTGCGAGGAGCCGGTCCTGGACGTCGGTGAGGTCGCGGCGCCGGCCGAACAGCGTGTAGAGATCGCACAGCGCCTTCGGCAACGACAACCCGAGCCGCTGCTCGGCCGCCCGCAGATCGTCCTCGGCGAAGCCGTCACCGGCGCCGATCGGCTCCGCGTAGCCCTCGGCGAACCGGCGGATGAACCGCCAGGCACCGTCGGCGTCGCGCACCCCGGCCGCGAGGTCCGCATGCAGGTCCAGCACGTCAACACCCTAGCCGAGCGGCGTGCGCGCACCCGCCGTCCGGCTTCGGTGGCGTACCATCCGACCATGGCCCGGCGACCGTTGCTCACCGCAGTGGCATACGTCGCCGCGACCATGGTTGTGTTGTTGCTCGGTCTGGCATTGGTGAGCGTCCAGCACTCCACGCTCTTGCAGGGCGAGGGAAAGTCCGTGGCGCTCCTCGCCGGCGCGGCACTGCTGCTACTCGGAGCGGGACGGCTGATCTTCAGAGCTTTCCGGGGCCTGACCCGACACCGCGGCCGCTGACGACGACGTATCGACAACGCGGCCGGGCTGGACAATCCGCCGCCACCAGGGGCGCTCATCCGATGCGCGGAGTTGTGCGCCGCCCGAGTCCAGGCCAGGGGCTGGGATGTCCTTCCATCCCGCGATCTGGCACGCCTCGCCACCGGGCAGGGTCGCCCATACCTCGGTGTCGGCGGGGCGCCAAATGACGACCTCGCCGGGGCCGTGGATCAATTCGGCTCGCATGGAGTCGAGGCCACGAAAGGACAGGACGACCTGACTGGTTGTGGGCAGTTCGTAAAGGGTTGGCGGTCGCCGGACGACGACACACCACGAGCTGGAATTGCATCAGTGCAGTGTGCACCGGTCGTGGGCCTCATCCGGCGATTCGTTCCCGGGCCGTGATGGTCGCGGCGAGCAACATCTCGTCCGCGCGCATCTCGGTGTCCTCGTCGCCGATGTTGAACCCCGCACGGCGCCGCGCGGCGATGAACCGGTCCAGCCGGTCGAGTACCGGCCGCGCATGCGACCCCATCGCGGCGAACACCTGGAGCACCTTGGGCCCGTGCAGGTCGTCGGACAGGTAGGTCGGCAGGACCGCCAGCAGTTCGTCGGCGACCGCGGGACCTTCGTGCAGCCACAGCGCGCCCGCCGACTCGACCTGCTCGAATCCGGGAACCCTGAACAGGCTCCGCAGTTGCCGGTGCTGCCGGACGGTGAGCCCGCCGTGCTCCGCGAGCCAGGTCAGCAGCTGCGATGCGAGCCGGTCGCGGCGGAGTTCCTCCGGCCGCTCGGCGAGGTACCGCTCGGCCTCGGCCCGGTGCGGCGCGATCCTGAACAGGGCGGACATCGCGCCCCGGGTCCGGTACTCCCGCAGCTGCGGGACCGCGGCCGCGGCGGCCGGGCCGATCTGTCCCAGGACGCAGAACGCCAGGTCCGGCGTGTCGTTCTCGGCCCCTTCCAGCCTGGCGATGAGTTCGGGCACGGCCGCAGCCGCAGCCGGCCCGAACGCGGCCAGCACCCGCATCGGCAGCTCAGGCGCGCACGAATCCGGAACCGCGGCCAGCATCTGGCGAGCGGCGGCCACCGGCGCCTCCGGGTCGGCGGCCGCCCGAGCAACCGCCCGGAACGCCTCCACCAGCCGGGGCTCGTGGCTGTCCGCGAGCATCAGCCGTACCAGGTGCGGCACCGCACGGTGGTCGCCGACGCAGCCGAGCGCGGCGGCGGCCATCGCGCCGGCCTCGGGGTCGTCCATCATCGCCGCGAGGCCGTCGGCGCCGAGCCGGGACGCGGTGAGCGAGGACGCTACCGCGCGTAGGGCTGCCGACCGTACCTCGGAAGGCTCTTCCCCGAGGAGGCCGGTCAGCATCGACGCCAACCGGCTCGGCGCCGCGCGCCACGCACGCATCGCCGCGACCGCCATCTGCACGCCATCGAGTCTTCGCGGCTGACGTTCGGCCGGGTCCGTCAGCCGCTCCGCCCAGCCGCAGCAGTCCTGCTCCCGGTCCACGCCGGTCAGCGCGCGGGCCCAGAGCTCACCCGCATCGGCGGAGGCTTCCAGGTCGGCGAGGATCGCGGCGTCCAGTGCCGGCCAGGCCGACGGGTCGTCGCTGCTGTACGTGGCGATGCCCGCGAGCAGCCGGATGGCGGGCTCCGGGTCGGACCGCAGGCGATCGAGCATCGCCCGGTGGTCCGGGGCCGGGCGCCAGGATATGGCGTGCATGAGGGCGATCCGGACGACCGGATCGGACGAGGCGGTCAACGCCGCCACGGCTCGATCGGTGCTGCCGGTGCGGACCAGCAACGCCGCTGCGGTACGGCGTAACGGCAGGTCTTCGTCGCGCAGAGCCGACTCGGCGGCATCTGCCATCAGGGGCCAGCCGCCCGGATGCAGCCAATACAGCTCGGCCAGCAACTCGAACACCGTCCGGCGTACCGGTACGCGACCGTCGTTCGCCAAGGCCAGCAGCCGATGGGTCGTCGGCCCGTCCCGGTCGGCCTTGATCGTGTCGAAGACCCAGGACCGCGCGTGGTCACCCGGGACCAGGAGCTCGCCCGAGACGATGCCCGCTTTCAACCATCCCCAGTCGTCCAGCGACGCCGCTGGGACGAGGCGGCTCACGCTGCGAGGCGCTGGGCGCCCTTTCCGTACGTCATGCGCTTGATCCTGCCACATGTCTGAGCGTGCACACCGCTTGCCTGCGGCGGTGCTGGGGCGGGTTCAGGTGCGCAATGCCAGGCCAGCCGCACGACCTTCACAAGCCTGCGACCGATCAGCGCGTCCATCCGCGACCCTTCCTGTCGAGGGGCACCGCATCGGCCAGTTTCGGGCCGTCAGCAGATCCGCAGCAGAAGGACGCGGTCGCCGTTGAGGCGCTCGATATGGTCGTGGAGGAGCTGCAACGACTCCAGGCCGGCTTGACTCGTCCAGCCGGCGGTCTCCTCGTCGTCGACCCCGTCGTCGAGTTCCTCCATCAGGCACGCGGCGAGGTCGTCGATGTTGTGCCGGGCTGGATCAACCGCCGGGCGGTCCTCGGGTGTCAGCAAGGTGTACTCGCCGACGGTGCCAAAGGTGATGCCCTGTTCCTCCAGGTACATGAGTGTGAAGAACATGCAGTAGCCGGACCAGTCGTAGTCGTCACCGACCCGGAGCGCGTGCTCAGCAATGACGTTGTCGCCGGTCTCAAGGTCCGGAAGGTGTCGCCGATCGATCGTGTACAGCAGCAAGATCGCGGACATGCCGAGACGCTACTCCTTCCGGGGCCCCGTCAAGAACCTGGTCACTCGTTGTCGCGGAGGATGCGTGCATGGATGAAAGCGGTACCGAACCGTCTCCGGTGTGGTTCAGTGCGACGCTGCTCCCGCGGGTAGGAGGGGGAAACGGGTAGGAGGGGGAAATCGGTGCACGCCGGCGGTGGGGATGTTTCGCCATACCTTCGCAGCCGATATATTGGTCGGCGTGGAAACCCCACTGCGTGAACCCACGTTCCTGATCCTCACCGCCCTCGCCGGCGAGCCGATGCACGGCTACGGCCTGATCGCCAAGGTGGCCCAGCTCTCCGAGGGACGTATCTCGCTGCGGCCCGGCACGCTGTACGGCGCGCTGGACCGGCTGGTCGACGCGGGCCTGGTCGGCGCCGATCACGAGGAGATCGTCGACGGCCGGCTGCGCCGCTACTACCGGCTCACCGAGCCGGGCGGTGAGCTGCTGGCCGCCGAGACCGAACGCATGCGCCGCAACGTCAAGGCGGCAACCATCCGGCTACGCGCCGCCAAGGCCGCGCCCCGCCCGAGCCGAGGATTCGCATGAGCCTGCCGGAAAGCCAGCCGGACCGCCCGGAAGGGCATGACCAGGGACGCCCGGCGATGACCGATCTCGAACGGCGCTATGCGCGCTGGACGGCGCTGTTCTATCCGGCCGACTATCGGCGGACGCGTGGCTCGGAGCTGGTGGACACGTACCTGTCCCTGGCCGCGCCCGACCGTAGGCGACCCTCGCCGGCGGACATCGCGGACCTCGCGGCCGGTGGGCTGCGCCAGCGCCTGCGGACCGCGCCCGGCCTCGGGCCCGGCTTCCGGCTCGCCGGCCTGCTCGCACTGACGACCACGAGCGCGCTCGCGAGCGGGTGGGCGATCTTCGAGGCGCTGGCACCCACAGTGTTCCGGTCTCGGTATGCCGGGCCTTTCATGTCCCTCGGGGTAGCGGCGTGGGCGGTCTGGTTGCTGACGGCCGTCGTGTACGTCGTCGCTCCCGGCCGGTGGTTTCGTCGCCTGGCGGTCCTCGCCGTGCTGGTCACCGCCGGTGTCGTGCCGGCCGCGATGCTGACCGGAATACCCCGCCCACCGCTGATCGTGCTATTGCCCCAGCTCGTCCTCGGTATCGTCGCGGTGGGCGCCGCCACACGGCACCGCCGGCGGGTTCGGCTGACACCGCTCGCCGCCGCAGCATTGACCATGCCGGTCACCGTTGCCGCGGAACTGCGCCTGAACTTCTACGGCGACTACTATCTGCCCGCCGCTACAGCATTGCCGGCCGCCGGGGCGACGCTGCTGATCGGCGCGACGCTGCTCGCGCTCGGCCTGGCCGCCCGGCACGACTCCCGCGGCCTCTGGGCGCTGCTGATCCTGCTCACGCCGATCGGCATGCTCGCACTGAACCCGCTCGGTGCGATGTTCGACGACGCCGGCCCCGGGCGGCCCCTGATCCCGGAGTGGTCAGCCGTGGCTGCCGCCGCGGTCCTGGTCGCCGCGGCGGGACCGGCACTGCTGACCCTGGCCATCGCCGCAACGGGTCGACGCTCGGCAAGTGGCCGATCGCTGCCCGCCGCGGGGGCTCATTGCCCAACCTGCGGCGCCCCGTCAAACTCCGCCGTTTGACCTCGACAGCCACAACGCGGGCGCGCACCGCCCGGACGAGCTTCGGGCGGTGCGCGGCGGGAGCCCGTCAGGCCGCGAGTTCCGCGCGGTGTGCGGTCAGGAAGTCGGTCAGGCTGAGCGGGTCCGGGTTGAACGCGCGCGCGGCCTCCAGGTCGCGGCGGCCGAGGTAGGACTCGGGGAACTCGGTGTAGTACTGGAACATGTTGCCCAGCTCGTCCGCCCCCGGGAAGCCGAAGTTCCGGAACTGCTCGTGCGTGGGCGGGCGGTAGGCCACCGGCTCGCCGAGCACCGTGCTCAGCGCCGCGGCCATCTGCTCGCCGGTCAGGTACTCGCCGACCACCGGTACCGTGGCGCCGATCGTCGCTGACGGCTGTTGCAGCACCCGGCGGGCCACGCGGCCGATGTCCTCCGAGGCGACGCCCGCGATGGGTGTGTCGCCGAGCGGCAGGTGCAGGGCCAGCGTGCCGTCAGGGTCGCGTTGTGGCTGCGCGAGCAGGTTGTCCCAGTAGAAGGACATCAGCAGATACGTGGTGGGGAGGCCGGACTTGGCGAACAGGGCGTCCGCGGCTCCGCCCTTCACGTCGAAGTGGGGCACCCGGTAGCCGTCGCCGAGGTACGGCATCCGGTTGTCGTCGGCCGCGATCGCCTCCCGCGTGTCCTCGAGCGTCGACCACAGGACGTGCCGCAGGCCGGCGGCCTGGGCCGCGCTGATGAGGGTCTCCACTTCGGTGAGTTCCCGGGCGGGGGAGCGGTGCTCCCAGAACGGCGTGACCATGAACGCGCCGTAGGCTCCGTCGAAGGCCTGGCGCAGGCTGCCCTCGTCGGTGAGGGTCGCCTCGACCACCTGGGCGCCGAGCCCGGTCAGCGCCTGGGCCTTGGCCGACGCGGCGTTGCGGGTCACGGCCCGTACGCCGAATTCGCCGCCGGCCAGCAGCGCCCGCGCGACCGCGCCGCCCTGCGTGCCGGTCGCGCCGAGCACGGTGATCACCTTGTCGTGAGACATGTCGGATGCTCCTGTCGTGGGGTTCAGGCGGTGGCGAGGATGACGGTCTTGCCGGGCAGCGCGCCCGTGGCGGCCTGGGCGTGCACGGCCGGCAGGTCGGCCAGCGGGACCCGCTGGGCGACGTCGATGCGCAGCTCGCCGGAGTCGACCAGTGCGACGAGCCGCGACAGCTGGGCGGCGTCGCTGCGGACGAACAGGTCGATGCCGCGCACACCGCGCTGCTCGTCGGTGGGCGCGGGCATCCACACCGTGGTGTTGACCAGCACGCCGCCCGCGCGGATCAGGTTGAGCAGGGCGGCCAGCTGCGCCGGCTCGATGGGGGCCAGGTTGAGTGCCACGTCGACCGCGGGCGTCGCGGCCGGCGCCGCGGTGGTGTAGTCGATGACCTCGTCGGCGCCGGCCGCCTTGACCCGGTTGACGGCGCTCGGGCCGGCGATGGCGATCACGTAGGCACCGGCGTTCTTGGCCAGCTGCACGGCGTAGCCGCCGACCGCCCCGCCCGCGCCGTTGATCAGCACGCGCTGGCCCGCGGTGAGCTTCGCGTGGTCGAACAGCGCCTGCCACGCGGTGAGGCCCACGGTCGGCAGCGCCGCGGCGTCGGCCAGCGGAGCGCTCGTGGGGGCCGGCGCGAGAATCTCGGCCGGGGCCACGACGTACTCCGCGGCCGCGCCGTCGGCCGCCATCGGCAGGAAGCCGACGACCCGGTCACCGACCTGGACGGCGTCGACGCCCTCGCCCAGCGCGGCGACCGTGCCGGACACGTCGATGCCCGGCGTGTGCGGCAGCGTCACCGGGATCGGCCCCTGCATGAAACCGCCGCGAATGTTGCCGTCGACGCCGTTGAACGACGTCGCGGCGACCCGGATCAGCACCTGGCCGGCGCCGGGCTCGGGCCGCTCGACGTCCTCGTACCGCAGGACGCCGGGGTCGCCGTACTCGTGGAAACGCACTGCCTTCATCGCAGGTCCTCGCTTCTTCCGTACCCTTGTGCTTCGTATTCGAAGCACTTTTTGACCCTAACACGCTTCAGATTCGAAGCAACTAGCTCAAGGTGTGAGCCGGCCGACAGCCGTCACAGGTCGTCCACGGCCGCGAAGATGAGGATCATCCGCTGCCCCTCGGGGTCCACCAGAAGCTCGTCAACCCGGGCGAACTGGGGGAGGTCGCCGAACAGGGCCAGTCGCCGGACGTGACTGCCACAGCACTTCGCCGTACCGGGAAACAGGATCGCGGGACAGTCCGATAGGCAGAAAGTCGGCCAGCAGCGCGCGGTCCAACGCGCGCTCCGCCTCAGCCGTTCCGGTTGCGGCCGGCTCGCGGCTTGGCGGACCGCGGCGGGGTCGCGCGCATGTGGTCGCGGACGCGGCCGAGCACGGCACTGAGCGCGGCCAGGTCGTCGCCCGTCATCGGCTCGAACAGCAGTTGGTGGACCCGCTCGACGTGCCCCGGCAGCACGCGGGCGATCAGGTCCCGGCCGGCGTCGGTGACGGTCGCGATGACACTGCGCTCGTCGTCCGGCGAGGGCGCCCGGGTGAGCAGGCCGCGCTTGTCCAGCAGCCCGGCCTGATAGGTGAGACCGCTGCGGCTGTACACGACACCGTCGGCCAGGTCCGTCATCCGCAGCTTGCCCTCGGGCGCGTCCACCAGGCGGGCCAGGATCTGGAACTGCACGTAGCTGAGGTCCCCGTCGGCGCGCAGGTGCTCGTCCACCGCATACTGCAGCAGGCTGCTGACCTCCATCAGCGCGAAGTACGCACCGAGCTGCTCCGAGTTCAGGCCGGGCGCCGGGGTCGGGTCACTCACGCCATGATCCTACTTGCTTTGAATTCAAAGTGTGCTCATGGTCTCCGTGTGGGCGGCTCGCTGACATCCGTGAAGCAGGTGGGGGGCGGTGGCCGTGGCGTTCGCGTCCAAGGTGCCCGTATCGCCCTTGCCGTAGGGGCCGGCCACCCGCGCATCGGCATCGCTCAGGCGACCACGGCCACCCCCGACTGAGACTCCCCGAACTCCCAGCCCGCCACCAGCTTGCGCCGGCCGTCGAGGGCCTCGGTGCCCGCCGGCCACTCGTCCGCGCCGAGGTAGCGGGCGCCCGCGGCCCGCGCCGAGGACGGCTCCAGACAGTGCAGGCGCAGGTGGTCGCGCAGCTGGGGCGGCTCGACCGCGGCCAGCGCCGTCTCCCAGCCCTCCTCGACCCGGCGCGAGCCGCCCGAGCCGAACGAGGCCAGCGCCGGCAGGCGGTGCGTGAACGTCGCCATGCGCATGGCGTCGTGCAGGGTGCCGTCCGTGGCCAGGCGCAGCAGTGCCGAGATGCGATAGTTCAGCCGCTTCGCCGACGGGTCCGTCAGGTCGAGGTCGTGGCGGGCGAGCAGCGCGCCCAGGTCGGCGCCGCGCACGAGCATGTCGGCATCGGCCGCCCGCACGTCGGCGAGGAACGCCGCCGGCAGCACGTCGTCGGCCCACTCGACCGCGAACAGCGAATCGGCCAGGTCGAACTCCCAGGCGAGGTCCTGATGGTCCTCGTCGAGGAAGCAGCCGTCGACGTCCGGTAACGCGACCGGGGCGGACGACGCGAGGGCGGCCGGGGTGAGCCAGGGCGCCGGGAGCAGGAACTCGTCGAGGGTGTCACCGCCGTAGTACGCGTCGTAGGAGCCGGCGGGGAAGTCGGACCGCCCGAGCAGGGCGGCGAACGCAAACGTCAGGTCCACACGATGCAGTCTGCACCAGGGGTACGACAAAAACGCTCACCGCGTCAGGCGGGGCGGCCGCCAGCGCCAGGTCTTGTTGGCGTCGGGGGCGATGCTCCTGCTCCACAGTCCGGCGGGAGTCAGCCGGATCATCGCCGTGAGCGGGCCGTGGAAGCGGCGCGAGGTGTTGACCCGGCCGTCGACGGCGGCGCTGCGCGCGGTCGCCTGGCTGCGGGGCCGGCGCTCGGTGTCGTAGCGGCGCAGGGCGGCCTCGACGGTCGGCTCCTGCGCGAGCGCCGCGGCGAGCACGACGGCATCCTCGATGCTCTGCCCGGCCCCCTGGCCGCGGTCGGGGCTCATCGCGTGCGCGGCGTCGCCGAGCAGGGCCACGCGGCCGTTGACGAAGGCCGGCAGCGGGGCGAGCTCGCGGATGTCGATGTGGATGACGGCGTCCGGTGGCGTCGCCGCGATGAGCGCCGGGATCGGGTCGTGCCACTGCCGCACCCGCCGGGCCACCTCGGCGTGCTCGTTCTCGAAGCGGATGCCCGGGGCGTCGGAGGTGGTCACGTACGCCCAGTACGCGCGCCCGCGCGAGAGCGGGTGGATCAGGAAGTACCCCCCATTGCCGAGCGTCACGCTGCCCGGCTGATCGGCCACGGGCGCCACGCCCAGCCACGCGGTGCGCCCGAGGAACCGTGGCGCGGGCGCGTCCGGCCACAACAGCCGCCTCGTCGCGCTGCCGATGCCGTCCGCCGCGACGACCAGGTCGGCCCGCAGTTCCCCGCCGGCGAACGTCACCGTCCCGTCCGCGCGCACGCCGGTGACCTCGGCGCCGGTGTGCACCCAGTCCGGCGGCACCGCGTCGAGCAGCACGCGGTGCAGGTCGGCCCGGTGGAACGCGAGCAGCGCGGGCGCGTCCCCGGCCCGGGCGCGCTGCAGGAAACGGCCGTCGGGGGTGCGCAGGTTGCCGGTCGCCCGGGACGGTACGCCGGCCTCGCGGGCCCGTTCGCCGACGCCGAGCTCGTCCAGGGCGGCCAGCGCGTTCGGCGCCTGGGACATCCCGGCCCCGATCTCGCCGAGCTCGCCCGCGCGCTCCAGCACCGTGGCGTGCCAGCCGATCCGGTGCAGCGCGACGGCGGCGGCGAGCCCGCCGATGCCGGCCCCGATGACCACCGCGTGTCCAGTACTCATGGCTTCTCCTCGAGGGGCGGAGCGTTCTCGAATACGTGCGCCATCCAGTCGAAGGTGGCGTGGGCCTGCCGAATCCGGCCCGCGCGGTCGCCGTCGGGGCCGACGAGGTCGAGCCCCTGGCGCGTGATGTCGAGGAAGGTCGCGATCCCGGCGACCTGCCGGCGCACGACGGTCTGCCAGGCGTCGTCGGCCATGCGGTAGTACATGGTCCGATCGCCGGGCCGGGTGCGCCAGCTGAGGAAGCCCATGCCGGTGAGCAGCCGCAGGTTCATGGTCAGGGAGGCGCGGCTGGCCCCGATGGCCTCGCTGATCTGCGCGGCCGACTGCTCCGGCGGGTCGCAGATCATGAGCCATCCGAGCATCCGCCCGGCGATCGGCGAGACCCCGTCGCGCGCGAGGTACATCGCGATCTGATCCACCCAGGCGAGCGCCCGCTCGTCGTCGTTCACAAATTTCAGTATAAGCTGAAACTGGTGTACCGCAGTCCCGCGATAGGCTCGCCTCGTGTCGATTGCCCAGCGGCTGCTGGAACTGCTTCAGGCCGGCCGCTACGCCGAGATCCGCGACCTGTTCGCCCCGAATCTGCGCCCGATGGTGACCGAGGATTCGCTCCGCGCCGCCTGGGAGGCCGAGCTCGACCGCCACGGCCCGCTGACCGGCGCCGGCGAGCCCCTCACCGAGGCGGCCCTCGTCAAGCTGCCGGTCCTCTTCGCCCACGGTGCGGCGACGGTACTGCTCTCAGTCACCGAATCCGGCTGGCTCACCGGCCTGCAGATCGCCGCGGCGGAGGCCGCCCAGCCGACGCTGCCCTGGCAGCCGCCCGCCTACGCCGACCCGGACGCGCTCGCCGAGCACGACGTGACCGTGGGCTCCGGCCCGCTGGCCGTGCCCGGCACTCTGACGCTGCCGGCCGGGCCGGGCCCGCACCCCGCGATCGTCATGCTCGCCGGCTCCGGCCCCAACGACCGCGACGAGACCATCGGGCGCAACAAGCCCTTCAAGGACCTCGCGTGGGGCCTGGCCGCGCGGGGCATTGCGACCCTGCGTTTCGACAAGGTCACCCACGCCCACGGCGCGAGCGTGAAGGGCCTCGCGGACTTCACCGTCGACGACGAGTACAAGCCGCATGCCCTGGCCGCCGTCGGGCTGCTCCGGCAGCATCCCGCGGTCGACGCCGGCCGGGTCTTCGTCCTCGGCCACAGCCTCGGCGGCACGATCGCCCCGCGGATCGCCGCGGCGGAGCCGGCCGTGGCCGGGCTCGTCCTGCTGGCCGGCGGGGCGCAGCCGCTGCACTGGTCCGCGGTCCGCCAGTTCCGCCATCTGGCGTCGCTGAACCCGGCGACGAGCGCGTCGTACGACCAGATCATCGAGGCCGTGACCCGCCAGGCGCACGCGGTGGACAGCCCGGACCTGTCGGCGGCAACGCCCATCGAGGACCTGCCGTTCGGCGTCCCCGCGGCGTACTGGCTCGACCTGCGCGCCTACGACCCGGCAACGGCCGCGGCCGGCGTCGACCGGCCGATCCTGATCCTGCAGGGCGCTCGCGACTACCAGGTCACCGTGGCCGACGACCTCGCCCGCTGGCAGGCCGCCCTGGCCGGGCGCCCCGATGTCACCGTGCACGTCTACGACGCCGACAACCATTTCTTCTTCCCGGGCGAGGGCCCGTCGACCCCGGCCGAGTACGAGCCGGTCCAGCACCTCGACCCCGCCGTCGTGGCCGACATCGCCGCCTGGGTGCTCGACGGGCGGGGTGCCACGAACTAAGTTCGTTGCCGTGAGCCGCATGTCCCAGGACCCGGAGGGGCGCCGGGCCGCGCGCAAGGCGCCCATCACGCTGGACCGGATCGTCGACGCGGCGCTGCACGTCGTCGCGCACGACGGCTACGACGCGCTGACCGTGCGCAGCATCTCCGCGGTGCTCGGGACCGGGCCCGCCTCGCTGTACGCCCACGTCGTGAACAAGGCCGACATCGACGAGCTGATCATCGGCCGGCTCTGCTCCGAGATCGTCCTGCCCGAGCCCGACCCGGCGGCCTGGCGCGAGCAGATCGCCGGCGTGTGCGCGCAGATCCGCGACCAGTACCTGCGCTACCCCGGCATCTCCCGCGCCGCGCTCGCGATGGGCCCCACCAACGTCGAGACGCTCCGGGTCAACGAGGGCATGCTGGCCATCCTGCTCGCCGGCGGCGTCGAGCCCCGCGCGGCGGCCTGGGCCATCGACGCCCTGTCCCTCTACGTGAGCGCCTACGGCCTCGAGAGGTCCCAGCGCCGCGGGTCCGGCGGCGACGAGCTCGCGCACCGGCTCACCGAGCTGCCCGCCGACGCCTTTCCGCGGATCCGGCACCACGCGGAGGAGTTCACCGCGGACACCGGCCACGAGCGCTTCGACTTCGCGCTCGCCCTGATGCTGGACAACCTCGGCGGCTGAGGATCGCGCCGCGCCGCCGGCGACCGGTCCGGTGACGTTGGCTCAAGCGACCGCGACCGGCGGCGACGAGCGCGTCGGGCATCCGTGTTGTCCGATAAACGCACAAGCATGATCACCCACCGTGCGAAGCTGATCACGGAGCCGCCCGAACACCGGTGACGCGGCCCGAATCACGTGATGTCGGCGTCCCGCCGGACGCCGTGGGGGATCGAGGACCGACCATGCCGTTGACCACCAGCGCGCCGAACGGTCGCGCTACCGACGTCACCCGCCGCCCGAACGTCATGAAGGGCGGCCAGAGCACACGAGGCGGGCAGCGCCCCGCCGACAACGAGGCCAGCCGCCGCCAGGCACGATCCGTGGCCAAGCAGCAGCAGGCGGCCGAGCGCATCGCCTCGGCCACCGCCGAGATCTCGGCCCAGAACGCCGAGGCGTCCGAGGCCTCGCGCCAGCTGAGCGACGCCATGCAGCAGATCTCCGCGGGTGCCGAGCAGGCCTCGGGCGCCACCCAGGAGAGCCTGGCCGTCATGACGCAGGTCGAGGAGCGCGTCGGCCAGCAGCAGACCGTCACCCGGCGCATCGCCGACCTCAGCCAGGCGCTGCAGAACCTGCTGGTCGAGACCCGGATGGGGATCAGCGGCCTGCTGAGCAACGTGGACCGTGCCTCGTCGCGGCAGACGGCCTCGGTGGCGACCATCTCCGAACTGGAGAAGCAGGCCGACGAGATCGGCGAGATCGTCAAGACCGTCGCGCACATCGCCGACCAGACCAACCTGCTGGCCCTCAACGCGGCGATCGAGGCCGCCCGGGCCCGTCAGCACGGCAAGGGCTTCGCGGTCGTCGCCGACGAGGTCCGCACGCTCGCCGAGACCAGCGAGCGCAGCGCGCGGCAGATCCGCGACCTCATCGACGAGGTTCGCACGAGCGTGACCAGCATCGCCTCGGGTGTGCAGCAGTCCGCCGAGACGGCTCGCAGCGAGGTGGAGAAGGGCAAGGAGATCACGCAGCAGCTCGAGACCATCCGCGACGGCATGGTCTCGATCATGACCGGGGCGACGGAGATGGCCGCCGCGGCGGTGCAGGCCCAGCGCGCCACGCTCGAGGCCAAGACCCGCTCGGAGGAGATCGCCGCCGCGGCCGAACAGCAGTCCGCGGCCTGCGAGGAGTCGCTGCAGACCGTGGCCCAGCAGAGCCAGGCGCTCCAGCAGAGCGAGCAGGCGGCCGAGGTGCTCGCCGAGGTCGCCGAGGGGCTGCGGACCAGCACCGACATCAGCAAGAGCGCCGAGGAGGTCGCCTCCGCCGCCGAGGAGCTCTCCGCCGCGGTCGAGGAGATCAACCGCGCCGCCGGGCAGATCAGCACCGCGATCAACGAGATCAACACGGGCGCCCGGACCGCCGCCGAGAAGGGTTCGCAGACCGCCGAGGCGATCACCCAGATCGAGGTGGGCGCCCAGCTGTCGGCGACGCGGGGCGCCGCCGCGGTGGAGAAGGCCGAGACCATGCTCACCCAGCTGGCCGACAACAAGGTGTCGGTCGACTCGATGATCGAGGCGATCGAGCAGGCGGCCCGGGGCGGGATGGAGAACGTGCGCAAGGTCGGCGAGCTCGAGCAGATCTCCCGGCGCATCGACAAGATCGTCGACGCGATCGCGAACGTCTCGATCCAGACCAACATGCTCGCGGTGAACGGCTCGGTCGAGTCGGCGCGGGCCGGCGAGTTCGGCAAGGGCTTCGCGGTCGTGTCCACCGACATCCGCAACCTGGCCCGCGACTCGGCCGAGAACGCCGACCGGATCAAGGATCTCGTGAAGGCGGTGCAGGACCGCATCGTGGAGGTACGAGCCGATCTGGACGAAACCAGCCGGCAGGCGCTGGCCGAGGTGGAGGCGGCCCGGGCCACCACCGCCCGGCTGGTGGAGATCGAGCGGGACATGAACGAGGTGCGGGCCGGCAACGCCGACGTGCGTGACTCGGCCGAGCAGATCTCCACGGCGCTCGGCCAGGTCAAGACCGGGCTCGACCAGATCTCCTCGGCCGCCAACCAGGCCGAGCAGCTGGCGACGCAGGCCTCCACCGCCGCCCGCGAACAGGCCCAGGGCGCCGAAGAGCTCGCGGCCGCGGTGGAGGAGATCGCCGCGCTCGCCGACGAGCTGCAGAACGCCTGAGCCGGTGTGCCGTGGACGACACGACGCTCATGCGTGAACAGGATCCGGCCGACGCGGCCGTGGACGGCGACAGTGCGGACTTCGTCACCTTCGACATGTCCGGGGAGCGCTACGCGTTCCCGATGAGCCGGGTACAGGAGATCATCCGGATGCCCGGGGTGGTCAAGGTGCCGCTCGGCCCGCCCAGCCTGGAGGGGCTGGCCAACCTGCGCGGCCGGGTGCTGCCGGTGGTCAGCCTGCGGCGCTGCTGCGAGCTGGAACAGACCGAGCACGACGAGACCACCCGCGTGGTCGTCGTCGACAGCGGCGTGCCGCTGGGCTTCGTCGTGGACCGCGTCGCTAGCGTGATCAGCGTCGACCCGGACGCGGTCGAGCCGGCCGAGTCGGTGCAGGCGACGGTCAGCTCCGAGGTGCTCGTCGGCGTCATCAAGGGCGACGACGGCACGATGACCTCGATCCTCGACGTGGACGAGCTCATCCGGGCGCAGTTCTCCCGGATCGTCACCGCGGGCGGCGGGGTCGACGCGATGGCCGCCGCCGGGCCGGCGGGCGGCGAGACCGTCGCCGAGGACGACGCCGACGACACCCTCGAGCTCGTCAGCTTCGCGGTCGAGGGGCAGGAGTACGCGCTGCCGATCGACCAGGTACAGGAGATCGTGCAGGCGCCCGAGGCCGTCAGCCACGTGCCCAACGCGGCCTCCCGCGTGCTGGGTGTCATGGATCTGCGCGGGCGGCTGCTGCCGGTGGTCAGCATGCGCCGGGTCTTCGGCCTGCCCGTCGCCGACCTGCAGCCGCAGAACCGCATCGTCGTGGTGTCGCTGGACGGCGGCGTCGTCGGCGTCGTGATGGACACCGTGCGGCAGGTGCTGCGCGTGCCCTACGAGCTCGTCGCGCCGCTGCCCCCGGTCGTCGCCGCGCGCGGCCGGGCCACCGAGGTCGAGTCGGTCTGCCGGCTGGAGGGCGGCAAGCGGCTGGTGTCGGTGCTGAGCGTCGAGCGGATGTTCGACTCGCCGGAGATTCGCCGGGAGCTGCGCGAACAGCTCGACGGCGAGCCGGCCGCGGAGGAGACCGAGGAGCGGGAGATGGCCGATGACGGACGCGGCGACGAGGAGCTGTTCGTCGTCTTCCGGCTCGACGAGGAGGAGTACGCCGTCGACGTCGACGCGGTGCAGGAGATCATCCGTGTACCGGAGACGCTGATCCGGGTACCGAAGACCTTCAGCTTCGTCGAAGGACTGGTGAACCTGCGCGGCACGGTGCTGCCGGTGGTGGACCTGCGCACCCGGCTCGGCGTGCCGAAGGCGCCCCGCGACGAGCGGCAGCGCATCATCGTGCTGATCCTCGGCGGCGTGCGCACGGGCTTCATCGTCGACTCGGTCGCCGAGGTGGCCCGCGTCAGCCGGGCCGCCCTGGAGCCGGCGCCCGAGCTCTCCGACGAGCAGGCCAAGGTCGTCTCGCGGGTGGCGAACCTGCACCAGCAGCAGCGGATGCTGCTGCTCGTCCAGGTCGACCAGCTGCTCGGGGCGCAGGACCGGGCGGCGCTCGGCGATGTCATCGCCGAGCGGGACCTGGCCGCCGTCTGAGGACCGTACCGTGGCCGCCAAGACCGTGCTGGTCGTCGACGACTCGGCACTGATGCGCAAGATGCTCAAGCAGATGCTCCTCGACGCCGGCGGCTTCGAGGTGCACACTGCCCGCAACGGGGTCGACGCGCTCGAACAGATCGAGCGCGTCGAGCCCGACGTGGTGACGCTCGACATCAACATGCCGGAGATGGACGGGCTCACCTGCCTGTCCGAGATCATGCGCCATCGGCCCTGCCCGGTGGTCATGGTGTCGTCGCTGACCGAGCACAACGCGCTGGTCACGCTCGAGGCGCTGGAGCTCGGCGCGGTGGATTACGTGCCCAAGCCGGGCGGCACCGTCTCGCTCAACCTCGGCGACGTGCAGCAGGAGCTCGTCGGCAAGATCACGGCGGCGGCGAGCGCGCGGCCCAGCCGGGCGCACCAGCTCGGCCGGCGACTGCAGGCCCAGCGGGAGCGCACCGCCACCGCCACCGCGCCACCGCCACCGGGGGCGCGGACGGCGCGGGCCGAGCTCATCGTCATCGGCTCGTCGACGGGCGGCCCGGCGCTGCTGTCGGAGTTGCTGCCACAGCTGCCCGCGACCCTCCCGGCCGCCGTCGTCGTCGCCCAGCACATTCCGGCGAGCTTCACCGCGCCGCTGGCCCGCCGCCTCGACGAGGTCTGCCAGTTGCGCGTGCACGAGGTCGACCGGATCATCCCGGTCCGGCCCGGCAACATCTACATCGGCCGCGGCAACGCCGACGTGCTGGTGGCCCGGCGCACCGACGGCCTCGTGGTGAAGTCGGTGCCCGAGAGCTCCGACTACCGCTGGCATCCCAGCGTCGACCGGCTGGTCGCCTCCGCCCGGCGCAGCTGCGACCCGGCCCGCCTGATCTGTGCCCTGCTCACCGGCATGGGCGACGACGGCGCGGCCGAGATGGCCGCCGTCAAGCAGGCCGGCGGCCGAACCATCGCCGAGGCCGAGGACACGGCCGTCGTCTGGGGCATGCCGGGCGAGCTGGCGCACCGGGGCGGGGCCACCGAGACCCTGCCTGCGCACGCCATCGTCGAGCGCATCGTCGCCTGGGCCGGCTGAACACCCGGAGGGGGACCAACCATGGGACTGGTACGACGCCAGGCCGCCGACGCACCGCCTCCGGCCGAGGAGGGCACGGCGCGGCAGCGCCTCGAGGACGCCGATCCGGAGCGCCGCCGCCGCGCCGCGCTCGACCTGGAGGGCGACGCCGAGGCGGTGCCGGCGCTGCTGGCCCGGGTCCCGGCCGAGCCCGACCCCGCGGTCCGCGACGCCGTGCTGACAACCCTCGCCGCGCTCGACCACGCCGACGTCGCGGCCGGGCTGGCCCCGCACCTGCGCAGCGACGACGCGGCCCTGCGCACCGCGGTCGCCGGCGCGCTGGCCGCGATGCCGGCCTCGGTGCCGGCGCTGCTGCCCACGCTGCTGGCCGACCCGGATCACGACGTGCGCATCATGACCGCGATGATCCTGGCCGACCTGCCGCACCCGGGCGCCGCCGAGTGGCTCGCCGAGATTGTCGCGGCCGACCGCCACCCCAACGTCGTGGCCGCCGCGATCGACGCCCTGCTGCCGATGGCCGGCCCCGAGCACGCCGACGTGCTGCGCGCGGCCCGGGACCGGTTCCCGGACGATCCGTTCCTACGCTTCACCGTCGACGCCGCGCTGCCCGACCTGCAAGAGGCCGGCACATGACCAGCACGGCCACGGAGCCGTTCCGGCTCAGCGACGCCGAGTTCGAGCGCTTCCGGGAGTACTTCTACAAGCGCACCGGCATCCAGTTCACGCCGGGCAAGCGGTACTTCGTGGACAAGCGGATCGAGGCCTGCGTGCGCGCCTCCGGCCACGGCACCTTCGGCGCCTGGTTCGGCGCGCTGCGCGTGGGCGACCGGCCGCAGCTGCTGCAGGAGCTGACCAATCAGCTCACCGTCAACGAGACCTACTTCCTGCGCGAGGACTACCAGTTCGACGCGCTGCTCGACCCGGTGCTGCCGCGGGTGCTGGCCGAGCACACCCGGGCGGGCCGGCCGAGCGGTCCGGTGAAGATCCTGTCGCTGCCGTGCTCGACCGGCGAGGAGCCGTACTCCATCGCCATCCGCCTGCTGGAGGAGTGGCCGCAGATCGACCGTGTCGACGTGGAGATCCACGCCGCGGACATCGACAGCGACGTGCTCGACCGCGCCCGGCACGGCAGCTACGGCGCCCGATCGCTGCAGCGGGTGCCCAAGCCCTGGCTCGAGCGGCACTTCCACGCCGCCGGGGCCGGGCGCTACCAGATCGACGAGGGAATCCGCGGCGCGGTGACGTTCCACCGGGTGAACGTGTGCGAGACCCCGGCGATGCGCAAGTTCATGGACTTCGACGTGGTGTTCTGCCGCAACGTGCTCATCTACTTCGACGAGCTGTCCAGCCGCCGGGCGGCCGAGAACCTCTTCGGGGTGATGCGCCCGGGCGGGTACCTCTTCCTGGGCCACGCGGAGTCGATGAGCCGCATCTCGCCGATCTTCGTCCCCGAGCGACTGCCGCAGGGCATCGCCTACCAGCGACCGACTGGAGCCCGCCCATGACCGAGACCGAGGGGGCCCGCGTGCTGGTGGTCGACGACGCCGCCACGGTCCGGATGTACCACAGCCGGCTTTTGCTCGATGCCGGCTTCCGCGTCGAGCAGGCCGCCAACGGGCTCGAGGCCGTGGAGGCAGCGCTGGTCGACCCGTTCGACCTGTTCTTCGTCGACGTCAACATGCCCCGGATGGACGGCTACGCCTGCGTCGAGGCGCTGCGGGGCGGCACCGTCACCACCTCCGCGCCGATCGTCATGATCAGCACCGAGGACCGGCCCGGCGACGCCGAGCGCGCCTACCGCGCCGGGGCGAACCTCTACCTGGTCAAGCCGGTCGACGCCGAACGGCTGGTGCGGGTCGCCACCATGCTCGCCGGTGCGCCGGCCGAGGCGGGCGAGCGATGAACCCACTGCTCGCCCAGTTCCTCGCCGAGGCCGACGACCTGCTCAACCAGGTCGGTGAGGGCCTGCTGCAGCTGGAGCTGGACCCGGGCGACGCCCAGCGCATCAACGAGGTGTTCCGGGCCGCCCACACCCTCAAGGGCTCCTCCGGCCTGTTCGAGTTCCCCGAGCTGACCGCCCTCACGCACGCCGCCGAGGACCTGCTCGACGCGGTCCGCGCCGGCCGCGTGGCGCTGGACTCCGCGCTGACCGACGACCTGCTCGCCGCGTTCGACCTGATCCGCGGCTGGCTGACCCACGTCACCGTCGCCGAGCAACTGCCCGGCACCGCCCGCGACGACGCCGCGGTGCTCATCGTGCGGCTGCGCGCGCCGATCGGCGGCCCCGCCGGGCCCGCCGCCGGGCCGGCCCGGGCCGCCACGGTCGCCGCCCACGCGCCCGAGTGGGTGGCCGAGCTCGGGGCGCCGGTCGTCGCGGAGCTCACCGAGTGGCTGCAGACCACGTCCGCGGCCCTGCGCTTCGTGCGCTACGAGCCCGACGAGGGCTGCTTCTTCCGCGGCGAGGACCCGCTGCTGTTCGTGCGGCAGATCCCGGCCCTGGCCCACATGGCGGTGGTACGCCCCGACGCCTGGCCGGTCCCGGACGAGTACGACGAGTACGCGTGCCGGCTCGGCTTCGTCCTGGCCACCCGCGCCTCGGTCGCCGAGCTCGAGTACGTGCTGCACTACGTCGCCGAGCAGGTCGAGATCGTCGAGCTGGACGCGGCGGCGCTGCGCACGCCGGCCCCACCGCCGGGGGAGCCCGCGACCGCCGGGCCGGCCGGACCGCTCGCCGGCGAGCACCCCGAGACCGCCGCCGACGCCCTGGGCGTGCTCGAGGCCGCGCTGACCGCCCTCGTGCCCGCCGACGGCCCCTCGCCGGCCGGCGCCCACCTGCGGTCGATCGCCCGGGTGGTCGCCGGTGCGGCCCAGGCCCTCGGCGCCGCCGTCGACCTCGACGACGCCGGCGCCCCCGAGCTCGCCGCCATCGTGCGCGGGCTCGTCGACCGGCTCCGGCCGACGGCCGCGCCGGGCGGTGGCGACGAGCGCCCCGTCCCGGCCGAGCGGCGCGTGGGGGAGCCGGACCGGCGCGCGGCCGAGCAAGAGGCCGGCCCCGTCGGCTCCCGGGTGCTCAAAGTCGACCAGGCGAAGGTCGACCGGCTCATGGAGCTCGTCGGCGAGCTCAACGTGGCCAAGAACGGTCTGACGTACCTCGCCGAGTCGGCCGAGGAGGAGTTCGGCAGCCGGGCTCTCGGCCGGCGGATCAAGGACCAGTACGCCGGACTGCACCGCATCGCCGAGGAGCTGCAGGCGGCCGTCATGGACGTCCGGATGCTCCCGTTGTCGGTGTCCTTCTCCCGGTTCCCGCGGCTCGTGCGCGACCTCGGCCGGCGCCTCGGCAAGCGCATCGAGCTCGTCACCGAGGGCGAGGACACGATGGCCGACAAGGACGTCATCGAGGCCCTGGGCGACCCGTTGGTACACCTGGTGCGCAACAGCCTCGACCACGGCATCGAGCCGCCCGACGAGCGCACGCTCGCGGGCAAGCCGCCCCAGGCCTGCATCACGCTGTCCGCCGTCGCCGACGGAGACGCCGTCGTGGTGGAGGTCGCCGACGACGGCCGCGGCATCGACCCCGCGCGCATCCGGCAGAAGGCGTACGAGCGCGGGCTCATCGGCGAGGAGCAGCTGGACGTCATGCCGGACGGCGACGCCGTGAACCTGATCTTCCAGCCGGGCTTCTCCACCGCCGACGAGGTCTCCGACCTGTCCGGCCGCGGGGTCGGGATGGACGCTGTGCGCGCCAGCGTCGAGCGGCTCGGCGGGACGGTGACGATGCGCTCGCAGCCGGGGTCGGGCACCGTCACCCGGCTGCGGCTGCCCCTGTCGATGGCCGTCACCCAGGTCATGGTGATCAGCGTCGCCGGGCAGCGCTTCGGGGTGCCGGTCGACCTCGTCGTGGAGACCGTCCGGGTGCCGGCCGCCGACGTCGGCCGGGTGCTGCACCAGGACGTGGTCGTACTGCGCGACGAGGTCGTGCCGGTCGTGGACCTCGCCGACGCCCTCGGCCTGCCCTGGGAGCACGAGCCCGAGGGCGACCGGGGGGTGCTCGTCGTCAACGTCGGCGGCGACAGGGCCGGCCTGCTCGTCGAGCGCTTCCACCGCGAGGTCGACGTCATCCTCAAGCCGATGGAGGGGCTGCTCGGCGGCGCCGCGCACTTCGTCGGGACCGCGCTGCTCGGCGACGGGCTGGTGCTGCTGGTACTGAACCTCAAGGAGGTGCTCAGCCTTGGTGCTCGAGTTGCATGAGCGCACCGCCGTGCTCAGCGCGGCGGTGACGGTCGAGGAGGTGGAGGAGTTCGTCTCCTGGCTGCGGCGCACGCCCCGGGCCCGGGTCAACCTGCGCAACTGCAACCATCTGCATACCGCGGCTTTTCAGGCGATCCTCGCGTTCCGGCCGAAGATAAGCGCGACACCGGTGGACACGTTCCTCGCTACCCAGCTCCTGCCGGTGCTGAGCCCGCACAAATCCTTCGCCGCCACCGAGGAGACCCACGATGACGACCGTGATGCTGGTTGACGACTCCGCCACCATGCTGATGAGCCTCAAGACCATCCTGACCAAGGCCGGCTACCAGGTCGAGACCGCCGGCCACGGCCGCGAGGCGCTGGACAAGCTCAACACCGGCCTGCGCCCCAACCTCATCATCAGCGATGTCAACATGCCGCACATGGACGGCATCTCCTTCACCCGTGAGGCGCGCAAGGCGGCCGGCCTGCGCTTCACGCCGATCCTCATGCTCACCACCGAGTCGGAGCAGGCCAAGCGGGCCGAGGCGAAGACCGCCGGGGCCACCGGCTGGCTGGTCAAGCCGGTCGCCCCGGACCAGCTGCTCGGGGTCATCAAGCAGGTCGTGCCCGGCTCATGACCGGGCCGGAATGACGTCCGCCAAGGGAGTGCTCACGTGACATCGCTGCGGGACCGGCTCATCGCCAGGCGCCCCGCCGACGACCGCGCCGGCGACCACGAAGTCCGGCACGTCGCCGGCACCGCGCTGGCGCCGCTGTCGGCGTACTGCGACGTGATCAACGCCCACCTCGACGACGTCGTCGGCCACACCGCCGAGGCCGCCGAGTCGATCGTCGCGCAGCTGGTGCGCGTCGACGATCTGGCCGAGCAGACGGCCGGCAAGGTCGGCGGCCTGGCCGAGGCGCTGGAACTGACCCGGCGCCAGGTCGGCGAGGCCGGTGAGGCCAACGCCCGGCTGGTCGACCGGCTCGTGCGGTACTTCATCGAGCGCGACCGCCAGGTGCGCCAGCTCGTCGAGCAGATGCGCGACCTGCGCAGCCACGTCGTGGCCATCGAGGAGGTCGCGCGGGCCACGAACATCCTCGCCCTCAACGCCATGATCGAGGCGGTGCGCGCCGGCGAGGCCGGTCAGGGCTTCGCCGTCGTCGCCGACGAGGTCCGCAAGCTGGCCGAGCGCTCCGCGGGGGCGGCCGGCGGCATCGGGGTGAGCCTCTCCGACCTCACCGCCCGGCTCGACGCGGTGCTGGAGGACGACAGCGGCTTCGACCGGGTCGCCGACGCGCCGGCCGAGAACACCGGAGCGACGAGCGCCATCGCCCGCCGCCTGGCCGAGATCGCCGCGGCGCAGCGGGGCGTCGCCGCCATGATGGAGCAGGCCCTCAACGACACCGTGCAGGCCGCCGACCAGGTCCGCTACAGCTCCGACGCGCTGACCGCCGAGACCACCGGCGCCGTGGGCCACGTGCAGTTCCAGGACATCAGCCGCCAGATGATCGAGCACGTGGTCGGGGCCGTGGCCGACGTGCGGCGGGCCGCCGACGACGTGCACCGGTACCTCAACGACGAACTGCCCGCGCAGGAGGTGCTCGGCCACGTCGTCGACGTCGACGACCTGCGGCACCGGCACGTCATGGCCCAGCAGCGCTCGACGCACGGCGCCGCGGTGGGCGGCGTCGCACACGACGCGGCGGCGGCACCCGCCGCGATCGAGCTGTTCTGAGCCGCCGTTACGGCGTCAGGATCTCGTGCCAGTCGCGGATCTCGTAGGCGGCGACCACACCGTGCACCACGAACGGGTCGCCGGCCACGAACTCCTCGGCGCTCTCGCGCGTGCGGAAGACGGCCATCGAGCCCTGGGCCTGCGGGTCGCCGAACGTGCCGACCATGAGCAGGTCGCCGCGCGCGTGGAAGGCGTCGAGGCGCTGCTTGTGCGCCGGGAAGTGCGCGGGCGCCGTGGCGGCCACGTCCGGCGCCGAGGTGTAGAGCACGACGTACTTCACGCCGCCACCCCCAGCCGCGCCGCGTAGGCATCCAGCGTGCCGGTCCAGGCGCCCGGCTCCTCGAACGTCGCGCGCATCGCGGCCGCGTCGGCGCCGTAGGCCTCGAGGCCGCGGTGCTCGAGCCGGACCCGGGTCTGCCGTTCGGCCTCGGCCACGAACAAGACCTCGATCGTCGTCACGAGGTCGTCGTGGTACTTCCAGTCGGCCCCGATCTGCCAGGTCACCTCGAACCGGCCGGGCGGCTCCCACGCCGTGACGACGCCGGTCGACGTCTGCGAGCCGTCCTGGTGTCTCGTGTACCAGCGGCCGCCGACCCGCGGCTCGATGACGACCTCCTCGATCGGCGCCGACCCGATGTGGTGCCGGGCCGGCCACCAGGAGGTCATGTCCGCCGTGAACACCTCGAACGCCCGCTGGGCGCTGACGCCGACGACGATCTCGCGCCGGATGGGCTGGACGGTCCGCAGCATGTCAGTGCTCCTCCTCCTCCTCGATGGCGAGCCGGTCGCCGAACGCCTGCAGGGCCCGCACCCACACGCCGTCCAGATGCGCCCGCAGCAGCGCGAGGCCCTCGGGGTCGGCCTGGTACAGCCGTCGCGTGCCCTCCTGCCGGTCGAGCACGAGCCCGACGTCCTTGAGCACCCTGAGGTGCTGGGACACCGCGGGGCGGCTGATCGGCAGCGCGTCCGCGAGCTGCCCGACCGGCATCGGCCCGTGCGAGAGCCGGTCGAGGATCGACTGGCGCATCGGGTCGCCGAGCGCGGTGAGCATCGCCGTTATGTTCGTCATGGCGAACGGTAAGCTACCACTTACCAAGTCGGCCCGTCAAACCCCGTTGCGTCCGGGCGCCCGGCCGGGGCACGATGTGCCTGCACACCCGGTGCGCAGGCAACCGTTACTTCCGCTGCTAACGGGGAGACGCGGGCTCGAATCCCGCCACCGCCCTCGGGCGGCGTCGACCAGCGGCCCAGGTCACCTAGGCCGAAAGGCCAGTCACGGCTGCCGCTTCGACCTCGGGGGTGCACCCGGCGGTGCGGTGTAGCGTGACACCGTTACCCTCGCCGGGGGGCGACAGGGAGCCGCCCGCCTGGAGGAATACGAACATGAATGCCAGCCGTCGGGTGCTGCTCGCGGTTCTCGTGTCCAGCTCGCTCGCGTTCACCGCGGCCTGCAGCGACGACAAGGCCGACAAGAGCGACAAGGGCGGCACTCCCGCGGCGAGCGCCAACGCGGCGGCCGAGAACGCGAAGGACCCGCGCACCGCGCTGACCGACGCGTTCAACAAGCTCGCGGGCGGCCCGGCTGGCTACACGACGTCGATCCAGACCCCCGGCAACGCGGGCAGCAAGCTGACCGGCTCGACCGACCCGTCGAAGAAGTCCCACACCGCGAAGATGACGGTGACGTCGGCCGAGCTGCAGACCAACGCCGAGGTCATCATCGTCGGCACCGACGTCTACGTGAAGATCAGCCGCCAGGTGCCGAACGTCGACCCGAAGAAGTGGATGCACGTCGACGGGGCGAAGACCTCGCTGGCCAAGCTCGGCCTGGGCAACCCGGAGGACCCGGCCAACGTGAAGGGCTTCGCCGACGCGATCGTGTCGGCCGAGCGGACCGGGACGGACGCGTACAAGGGCACGTTCGACCTGACCAAGCACCCGCTCCCGACGCTGACGAGCGAGATGGTCAAGCAGATGGGCGACGCCGCGAAGTCCGTGCCCTTCGAGGCGACCGTCAAGGACGGCTACCTGGCCACGCTGTCGTTCAAGACCCCGGCCGTGGGCCGCCAGGTGCCGCCCGTGACGTCGTCGACGACCTTCAGCGACTTCGGCAAGGCCGTGAAGATCGCCAAGCCGGCCGCGAACGAGACCCAGGCCGCCCCGGCGTCGTTCCTGTCGCAGTTCGCCGGATAGCGGGCGCACGCCCCGCCGCGCTGCGGTTGACTGGCAACCGTGGCGACGTTGCGCACGGTCGAGTTCTGGCCGCAGACGGGTTTCGTGGACGCGCCGTGGACCGAGGACCCTGACGAGGACGCCTTCGTGCGCAGCGCCCGCACGATCGGCGAGCTCTACAGCGAGGGCATCCGACCGGGCGGGGTCCGGGCGCGCCACCCGCAGCTGCGGCTGCACTGCTTCCCGCACGAACCCGGCCGTGGCGAGGTGCTGGTGACCGTGTTCACCGAGCCGATGGACGGTTTCGAGATGGCCGGCGTGACCCTGCCCGACGGGGTGGCGGCGTTGTCGAGCACGGCCCGGGCCGCCCTCGTGCTCGACGTCATGCACGCGGCGGCGCTGCGCATGGCGGAGGCACGCGGCTGGGACCCGGCGGCGTTCGCGGCCGCCCGGGCGCACGTCGTGGCGCACGACCTGCGATTCCGGTGGACCGGGACGGCGAAGACCGCTCCCGGGCGCCGGTACACCGCCCGGCCCGTCGGCACCATTACCGACGACGGGCTCGGCCGGGTCGTCGTGGAGATCCGGCGAGTCCCGGACGGCACCCTGGTCGGCACCTCCGCCGAGATCGTGACGCCCGGATCGGAGCGCACCTTCCGGCAGGTCGCGCGCACCCTGCGCTGGCGGGACGGCGGCACCGTCGAGATCAACCCCGGCGAGCGGTGGCACTCGACCACGGTCGAGGAGCCGCCCGCGCTGACCGTCCGCGCCGAGGGCGCCAACTCGCCGGAGTCGGTGCCGCGGATCAGCGTCATCGGCGGGTACTCCGACGATGCCGTACCCGAGACGTACTCGACGGCCCTGTACCTGCTCACCGACGAGCTGCGCGGGCCGCAGTGGACGGCGTGGTGGTCCGCCGCGCCGGACGATGTCCTCGAGATCTCCTACGACCTGATCGCGCAAGGCGCCGCCGGTGTGACCGCCCGCCGCGGCGGCAACAAGCTCCGGATCCGCCTCGACCGGCCGCTCGCGGACATCCTGGCCGCCACCGACCGGGTCGCCCTGGCCCGCGCCGACGTCGAGGCGGTCCTCGCCACGGCCCGGCGCCGCGCCGGACTCGGCCCCTACCCGGAGCTGCCCGACCCGGCCCGGGTGGCCGCCGGGACGACGGAGCGGATCGAGGCCCGCGACGCCCTGATCCGGCGGATGCACGACCTGCTGGACCGCCTGGCCGACCGGCTACCGGCCGCGCTGCTCGCGAGCCTGCGCTCCGAGCTCGACGACGGCCGGACCGGGGACGTGATGTCCGGGCTGCGGAGCTGGCTGGCGCATCTCGGCGTGCCTGTCACCGAGGCGGAACGAGCGGAGTTCGAGGCCCTCGCGGCCACCCGGCAACAGCCGATCGACATGACGTACACGGGAACCACGTGAGATGTATCGGGTCTAGCTTCGCCACCAGCGAAGGCTCGGCGGCTGACCGCCGGGCCGGCTCACCGAGTCGGCGACCCGGTGCGGCCGGCGTCGAGCGCGATGCCGTAGTTCTGGCCCTTCTTGCGCACGATCCAGGTGCCGGAGACCTCGCCGAGCCGCACCGTCACCAGCGGCAGCATCGCCGTGAGATCGGAGATGAACATCGGGTAGTGGTGCCCGTGCTCGTCCCGCCAGATCAGGTACTTCGCGGACCGCCCGGTCCGCATCGAGTCCACGGTCAGCGTCGCGCGGAACGGGTCGTTCGGGCGCATGGTGTACGGCACGCTGTACTCGCCGTCGAGGTATGAGTAGCCGAACCGCTCGTCGACGTAGAACAGGAGGTTCCCGCGCTCGTCGTACGGCACCTCGGTGATGGAGCTCTTGCTTGCCGGCACGGCGGGGAAGCCTACCCGGGCCCCGCCGCCGGGCATTCGGCTGGTTCTCAGGTTCCGCCGGGCACCATGTGGCCGGTCGTCCGAAGACGACGTCACGTGGCGAAAGGACCATCCGCATGGATCGGCGGACCCTCCTGCTCGCGGCCGGCGCCGCGGCCCTGAGCGGCTGCGGCGGCCCCGACCCCGGCCCGGCGGCGGCGCCGGCCCCGGGGCCCAGCGGCCGGGGGAGCGCGAGCGGCCCGGCCCCGAGCGCCGCCGGCCGCCCGTCGCCGAAGGCCCTGCCCGCCGAGGTCGGCAGCGGGCCCCGGGACGTGCCCGCGGTCGCGCTGACGTTTCACGGGCAGGGGGAGCCGGGGGTGGTCGGCGGGCTGCTCGACGCGCTGGCCGCCGAGCACGTCAAGGTCACCGTCCTGGCCGTCGGGGCCTGGGTGCACCAGCAGCCCGCGCTGGCCCGCCGGGTGCTCGCCGACGGCCACGAGCTCGGCAACCACACCCTGAACCACGCGGACATCAAGGCGATGAGCGACGACCGGGCGTACGCCGAAATCTCCGGCTGCGCGGAGGCCCTGCGCGAGGTCAGCGGCTCGATCGGGCGCTGGTTCCGGCCCTCGCAGACGCAGCACAGCACCCCGCGGATCCAGGCCCAGGCCGAGCGGGCGGGATACGCCACCTGCCTGTCGTACGACGTCGACTCCCTCGACTACACGGACCCCGGCGCGGACAAGGTCGTGCGGGCCACCCTCGACAACGTGCGCAACGGCTCGATCGTCAGCCTGCACTTCGGGCACGCGGGCACGGTCACCGCGATCCCGAAGCTCCTTGCCGGCCTGCGCGAACGCGGCCTGCGCCCGGTCACGGCCACGGAGCTGCTCGCATGACCGCCCGTCTCGTCACCGGTCGCATCATCGCCGTTTCGGTACTGCTCGGAGCCCTCGTCGCCGCCTGCTCCTCGACCAACAGCCAGGACGAGCACCCGGCCGGCCCGGGCGACGACAACGCCCCCGCCAACATGGCCGGCATGCCGGGCATGAGCGGCGGCCCGCAGCCCAGCGGCAGCGCCGCCACCAGCCCGGGCCCCGGCCTGCCGGGCATGCCGCCGCTGCTCGACCCGCACGACGTCTACGCCGCCGACCGCCCCAACGCGTTCGCCGAGCGGGTCCGCAACGACCCAGCCCGCATCTACGTGCCCAACCTCGGCAGCAACACCGTGTCGATCATCGACCCGGCGACGTTCAAGGTCACCCAGACCGTCAAGGTCGGCGGCGGCCCGCAGCACGTGGTCCCGTCGTGGGACCTGCGCACCCTGTGGGTCAACGACAACACCGGCAACTCGCTCGTGCCGATCGACCCGGCGACGGGCACGTTCGGCAAGGCGATCCCGGTCGACGACCCGTACAACCTGTACTTCACCCCGGACGGCAAGTACGCGATGGTCATGTCCGAGGCGCGGCACAAGATCGTGTTCCGCGACCCGCACACGATGGCGATCGTGCGCGAGCTGACCGTGAACTGCTCGGGCGTGAACCACGCCGACTTCTCGCCGGACGGCCGCTACTTCATCGCCACGTGCGAGTTCTCCGGCGACCTGATCAAGGTCGACGTCGCCAAGCAGGAGGTCATCGGCCAGCTGCACCTGCCCGGCGACCACGCCATGCCGCAGGACGTCAAGATCTCGCCGGACGGCGGCACCTGGTATGTCGCCGACATGCACACCTCCGGCGTGTGGGTCCTCGACGGCGACCAGTTCAAGGTGCGCACCTTCCTGGCCACCGGGGCCGGCGCGCACGGGCTGTACGTGAGCCGCGACTCGAAGTACCTCTACATCGCCAACCGCGGCGAGGGCTCCGTCTCGCTGCTGGACTTCGCGACCGGCACGCTGGCCGCGAAGTGGAAGATCCCGGGCGGGGGCAGCCCCGACATGGGCGGCGTGTCGGCCGACGGCACCGTGCTGTGGCTGTCGGGCCGGTACAACGGCGAGGTCTACGCGATGTCCACCACCGACGGCCACCTGCTGGCGCGGATCAAGGTCGGCACCCAGCCGCACGGCCTGTGCATCTGGCCCCAGCCCGGCCGCTACTCCCTGGGCCACACCGGCATCCTGCGCTGAACCCGTCCGTCCGGCGGACCGCTGAGGTCAGACGTGCGGGAGCAGGTCCTGGTGGCCGACGACGCCGAGGAGCTCGAGCTGCTCGGCGGCGTCGGTGCCGACCGCCGGGGCGAACCACAGCAGGCGCTGGCGGCCGTCCTCGGAGAACAGGTTCAGGCAGTTGACCTCGATGGTGCCGAGCGTGGCGTGGACGATCCGCTTGCGCTCGTCGCGGCGCACCGCGACCTCCCGCTGCTGCCACCGGTCGGCGAACTCGGGCGAGCGGTCCAGCAGCGCGGCCACCAGGTCCTGGGCCTCCCGGTCGCGGCTGTCCCGCCGGGCCACGGCCGCGCGCAGGTCGGCGGTGAACGAGCGGGACTGGTAGTCGTGGTCCTGCTGCGGGTACAACTCCCGGGAAACCGGATCCGTGAACCACCGGAACACGAAGCTGCGGCTCGGGCCCTCGAAGTGCAGCTGATCGCCCAGCAGCGCCGTCGCGAGGCGGTTCTGCACGAGGGTGACGTGCAGGTCCGTGATGACCTGCGCGGGCGTGGTGGTGAGCCGGTCGAGCAGGTCGAGCATGCCCGGGTGCACGTGGGAGGCGGGGCCGCCCGGCACCGGGATCGGGCGCCCGGCGAGGTGGTACAGGTGGTCGCGCTCGTCGATCGTCAGCCGCAGCGCCCGCGCCAGGGCGGCGAGCATCTGCTCCGAGGGCTGGGCGCCGGCGCCGCGTTCGAGCTCGATGTAGTACTCCACCGAGGCCCCGGCCAGCAGCGCCACCTCGTCGCGGCGCAGCCCGGGCACCCGCCGCCGCGGCCCGGCCGGCAGCCCGACGTCGGCGGGGCGGATGCGATCACGGCGCGACCTGAGGAACGCGCCCAGCTCAGCCAGGTCCATGATTCCAGTGTCTCCCGCGGACCGGCCGCGAGACAGGGGATGGCGTCCCCCCGGTAGATGCCGTCTGTATCCCGGCCCGCCCGGCGCCCACAGTGGTGCCCATGACCACTACGACAACCGGCCGCGTCGCCGTCGTCACCGGCGGCTCCCGCGGCATCGGCCGGGCGGCGGCCGTCCGCCTCGCCGCCGACGGGCTGAAGATCGTCGTCGCCTACGCCGGCAACCACGCCGAGGCCGCGACGACCGTCAAGGAGATCGAGGCGGCCGGCGGCGAGGCGATCGCCGTGCAGGCCGACGTCGCCGACGAGACCGCCGTGGCCGCGCTGTTCGACCGGGCCGAGGCGGACTTCGGCGGCGTGGACGTCGTCGTGCACGCCGCCGGCCGCATGCACCTGCAGACCATCGCCGAGCTCGACCTCGCCGAGTTCGACCGGCTGCACCGCACCAACGTCCGCGGCACCGTGGTCGTCGACCAGCAGGCCGCGCGCCGCGTCCGCCCCGGCGGCGCGATCATCCAGTTCTCGACGTCCATCATCGGGCTGCAGTTTCCGTCGTACGGCCCATACGCCGCGACCAAGGGCGCCGTCGAGGCGATGACGCTGATCCTGGCCCGGGAGCTGCGCGGCCGCGACGTCACCGTGAACACCGTCGCGCCCGGCCCGACCGCGACCGCCCTGTTCCTCGACGGCAAGGACGAGGCCACGATCCAGCGCCTCGCCCAGCAGCCGCCGCTGGAGCGCCTCGGCACGCCCGAGGACATCGCCGCCGTCGTGGCGTTCCTGGCCTCGCCGGCCGGCCACTGGGTCAACGGCCAGACCATCCGCGCCAACGGCGGCATCGTCTAGCTCTGAAGGGAATTCGTCATGCCATTCGCGAACTTCAAGGTGCCGGCGGGCACGTTGTCCGACGAGCAGAAGCAGCACATCGTGAACACCGCGACGGACCTGTACGTCCAGCTGTACGGCGAGATCGCCCGCCCGAACACCCTGATCCTCGTCGACGAGGTGCCCGACGGCGGCTGGGGCATCGGCGGCCGCGTCCTGACCGCGGCAATGATCAACGGCGACGCGTCCTGATCCAATCGCGCTCGCCGACGGCGTCCGGCCGCTGGTGACGGCCGCGGCCCCCGAAGCTCTGCGACAGTGCGTGATCGTGATTCGGTCCACCGCCGACCCGCCACCGGTGACGCAAACGCCCGGTCATGATCGCCGCGGACCTGGCCCTGTGGAACGACCTGACGATGCCCGCCGCGCAGTACTGGCAGGAGCGCTCGCGCCTACCTTGGAGCTAGGGCCTTGGCCGGGGTCAGCACCTCCACGCCGTTCGCCTTGAGGGCGTCCCGCAGGTCGGACGGCGGCGCGGTGTCGGTGATCAGGTAATCGGCGGCCGCGAGCTCCGACACCTGGGCGAACAGGCGGCGGCCGAACTTGGAGGAGTCGGCGAGAATCGCCACGCGGGCCGCGCGGGAGATCATCTCCTGCATCATCGCGGCCTCGGCGAGGTTGCTTGTCGTGTAGCCGGCGTCGGCGGCGACCGCGCCGACGCCGATCAGCGCCAGATCGCAGCTGATGTCCAGCTCGGCGCCGGCGGTCGCGCGGAAGCTGACGGGGCCGATCGTGGCGAGGGTGAGCGCGCGCACCGCGCCGCCGAAGACGTAGATGTCGCGGATCGCCGTGGACGGGAGCGCACCCGGCACCAGCAGGTTGTTCGTCGCCACCGTCAGGTCGCGGTGCTGGACGAGGTTGCGGGCGAGCGCGAGCGTCGTCGTCCCGCCGTTGATCATGATGGTCGAGCCGTCCTGGACCAGCGCCGCGGCCAGCGCCGCGATCTTCTCCTTCTCCTGCTCCTGCACGGTGAGCCGCTGGTCGACGGTGCGGTCGACGCGCGAGACCGTGGACAGGCTGACGGCGCCGCCGTACGTGCGCACGAGGATCCCGTCGGCAGACAGCTGGTCGAGATCGCGCCGCACGGTGTCAATGGAGACGCCGAAGCGCTCGGCCAGCTCGCCCACCGTGACCTGACCCGCGTCGGCGACGTACGCGGCCAGCTGAGCCTTGCGCCCCGCAGGTAGATGACGCTGCCGCTCGTCCTTGCCAACGCTCACAGTTCCCCCCTCGTCAGTGCGGGAGTATGCCACATCTGCGGGTCTACTGAGGACATCCGCGCACGGACCCGCGAAGACGTGCAAGGACGGGCAGATCCGGCCAAACCCTGGTGGTGGCTGGGGAAAGTGCAGCCAGGAGCGCGGTTGCCGAGTGCCAGATTCTGCCTCATGGCGCAATAGTCTGCCATAGTTCGCAGCTTCCTGCGGTTCTTCTCTTGTCCTGATCTGTAACACGCTGCTAACGTGACGCCAACGCGGCATAGAACAGAAGGAACTCGATATAGGAGGAGCGCGCCATGGTGTTACGCACATCCCGGCTGAAGCGGGCGTTAGGAGCGGTGACGGCGGCCGCGCTGGTGGCGTTCGTGGGGGCGTGTGGCTCGAGCAACTCGAGCGACACCGCCTCGGGTGGCAACGTGACGCTGGAGTTCGCCCAGTGGTGGGGGGCCGAGCTTCCGTCCGGTGAGTTCGACAAGATCATCAATGACTTCACGGCGCAGAACCCGAACATCCACATCAAGCTGCTGAGCGCTCCGTACGCCTCGACGAAGCAGCAGCTGATCACCGGCGCCGCGTCCAAGACCCTCCCCGACGTCGTGGGCCTGGACGGCGCCTGGGTCAACGACTTCGCCAAGCAGGGCGCGATCGCCGACATGTCGAAGCTGATGTCGGACTCGAGCTACGACGCCAGTCAGCTCGCCAGCCAGGTGCAGGTCAAGGGCAAGACCTACATGATCCCGGTGGTCAACTTCGTCTACCCGCTCTTCGTCAACAAGGACTTGCTGGCCAAGGCCGGCGTCGCCACCGTGCCCGCCACGCGCACCGAGTTCCTCGACGCCGCGAAGAAGATCAGCGCGACCGGCGGCGACGTGAAGGGCTGGGCGCTCCCGCTCGACACGGCCGTGCCCAACGGCATCCAGAACGACGTCATGTCCTGGCTCTGGGCCTCCGGCGGCAGCATGCTCAAGGACGGGAAGCCCGATCTGACCAGCGCGCAGGTCAAGAGCACGGTCAACTACGTGAAGAGCCTGAACGACGCGGGCGTCATCGCCCCGGGCTCGCTCACCATGAAAGAGCAGGACAAGGTCGAGAAGTTCACCAACGGCCAGGTCGGCATGATGATCGACTCGCTCGCGCACATCAACCTGATCAAGAAGAACAAGCCGGACCTGAAGTTCGAGGTTGCGGCCCTGCCGGCCGAGGACGGCTACACCGGCAAGCGCGGCATCCCGTACGCCTCGTGGGGCATCGGCATCTCCAACTCCACCAAGCACAAGGCCGAGGCGTTCAAGTTCGTCTCGTACCTGATGAGCAAGGAGACCAACGCGAAGCTGAGCACGATCGCGAACGGTTTCCCGGGCAACAAGAACGCCACGCCCGACTTCAGCAACAGTGACCCGATGTTCAAGACGGCCTTCGACATCTACCAGCAGGGCTACCCGGCCAACGAGTTCGTCGGCCTGCCCAAGTCCGAAGACCTGATGCGCACCTTCGACGAGCAGCTCCAGCTCGTGCTGACCGGCAAGTCGACGGTCGACGAGGCGCTGAACAAGTCGCAGCAGTCCTGGTCCTCGGTGATCGAGTAGCCCGCCCGGGCGCCGCGCCGGTCCGCCGGCGCGGCGCCTGTTCTAGGAGACAGCGATGACATCCATGACGGCACCGAAAACTGCGGCGCCCAGCAAGGGGCAGGTCTCGCCCGGCCGGAAGCGCTCCGCGATGGCCCGGCGCCTGATCCCGTACGGCTATCTGACTCCCACGGCGCTGTTGATCGTGGTTTTGATGGTGGTCCCCATCGTCATGGTGATCAGTTACTCGTTCCGGGACAACGTGATCATTCAGGACGACTCGGTGCTCACCGGGTTCGCCAACTACACCAAGGTGCTCACCGACCCGGACTTCCTGACGGCGCTGAAGAACACCGCCATCTTCATCACCGTCAGCGCCGTGGCCCACCTGGTCCTCGGCCTGGGCTTCGCGATGATGCTCAACACCCAGCTGCTGGGCGGCGTCACCAAGGCCATCTTCCGGATCGTCTACATCCTGCCCTGGCTGTTCACGATCGCGGTGATCGCCGTCATCTGGCGGCTGCTGCTCGACCCGTCCGGCGTGATCAACTACGTGCTGCACACGCTGGGCGTCATCCAGCACGGCGTGGACTGGCTCGGCAGCCCGACCAAGGCGCTCTGGGCGGTCACCTTCGTCAACGTCTGGTCCGGCTACCCGTTCTTCATGATCAGCCTGCTCGCCGGGCTGCAGGGCATCCCCGGCGAGCTCTACGAGGCGGCCGCCGTGGACGGGACCAACTGGTGGCAGCGCTTCGTGCACGTGACGCTGCCGCAGCTGCGGCCGGTGATCATCAGCATGGCGGTGCTCGACCTGATCTGGACGTCCCAGCAGTTCGCGCTGATCTGGATGATGACCGGCGGCGGGCCGCTGCACGCCACCGAGATGCTCAGCACCTACACCTACAAGCAGGCCTTCAGCGAGTACGAGTTCTCGACCGCGTCCGCCGCCGCCGTGATCGTGCTGTTGCTGACGATGGTCCTGGCCTTCTTTTATGTGCGCCAGCAAAGGGAGCGGTGAGACGCATGGCCATGAACGTCAAGACCCGTCGCACCCTCGCCAAGGCCGGCGTCATCGTCGGGCTCGTCCTCGGCGGGCTGTTCGCCGGTCTGCCGGTCCTGTGGATGCTCTCGACCTCGTTCAAGAGCAACGGTGAGGTGTTCCAGAATCCGCCGCAGCTGATCACCAAGAGCTTCTCGCTCGACGCCTACCGGGAGATTCTGGGCAACGGCGCTCAGCTGCGCTTCTTCCTCAACAGCTACATCGTCGCCTTCGCGGTGACCATCCTGACGCTGCTGGTGGCCCTCCTGGCCGGGTTCGCGTTCAGCCGCTACTCGTTCCCGTTCCAGAAGACCATCAACGCCGTGATCGTGAGCGTCCAGGCCGTGCCGCCGATCACGCTCGTCATTCCGTACTTCGGGCTCGTCGTCGGGCTCGGCCTGTACAACACGTATCCCGGCCTGATCCTCACGCACATGGTGTTCACGCTGCCGTACGCGATCATCATGATCACGGCGTATTTCAACACGATGCCCCGGGCGCTGGACGAGTCCGTCAAGGTCGACGGCGGCACCAGCTGGACCGCGCTCTGGCGGATCCTGGTGCCGATCTCGGTGCCCGGCCTGATCGCGGTCGGCGTCTACACGTTCATGATCTCGTGGAACGAGTATCTGTTCGCGCTCACGCTGACCCGCACGGACAACATGCGCACCGTGCCGATCGGCATCCAGATGCTCATGGGCCAGCACTCGTACGAGTGGAACCAGATGATGGCGATGAGCATCCTCGGGTCGATTCCGGTGCTCGTCCTCTTCCTGCTGTTCCAGCGGCGGTTCATCGGCGGGCTCACCGCCGGCGCCGTCAAGGCCTGAAACACCGGCAACGCAAAAGGAGAAAGACAGAACATGCTGACCACCGGCAAGGCGATCCTGGACGTCGCCAACGAGCACAGCTTCGCCGTGCCCGCTTTCAATATCAGCGACTGGGCGATGTTCCGGGGCATCGTGGAGATCAGCGAGGAGACCAACGCCCCCCTTATCGTCGGGATCCACCCCGACGAGGTTCGGCACATCGGCCGCGAGATGATCGCGGGCATCATCGAGCGGTCGCACAACTCCAGCGTCCCGATCGCGATCCACTGGGACCACGGCGCCACCTACGAGCAGGTCCTGCAGGCGGTCCAGTACGGCTTCACGTCCGTGATGATCGACGCCTCGCTGAAGCCGTTCGAGGAGAACATCGCGATCACCAAGAAGGTGACCGACTCCGCGCACGTCATCGGCGTGTCTGTGGAGGGCGAGCTCGGCACGATCGGCGGGAACGACGCCTACGCCGAGGGCGGCGCCGCCGAGATCATCTACACCGACCCGGACGACGCGGTCACGTTCGTCGCGCAGACCGGCGTGGACAGCCTCGCCGTGGCGATCGGCACGTTCCACGGTATGTACCCGGCCCACCTCAAGCCGGAGCTGAAGCTCGACCTGCTCAAGGAGATCAAGAGCAAGGTCGGGATCCCGTTGGTGCTGCACGGCGGCTCGGGCAACCCGGACGACGAGATCCGCGAGGCCGCGCGGATCGGCATCAACAAGATCAACATCTCCACCGACATCAAGGTCGCCTACCACGACAAGATGCGCGAGGTGCTGGGCAGCGACAAGAAGGTGCGCGAGCCGAACGCCATCCAGCCCGCGTGCATCGACGCCATGAAGGTCGTCGCCGCCCAGAAGATCGAGCTGTTCGGCGCCGCCGGCAAGGCCTCGCTCTACTGACATGGCAGACGCGTCCCGTGTAGTCCTGGGCCTCGGCGGTTGCGTCGACTACGAGTTGAAGCTGACCGCCGGCGTCCTGGAAGAGCTAGTCGCCGAGTACGGCCTCGTCGCCGCGGAACTGACGTCGCCGGCCGCCGTGACCAGTGAGCGGGACCTCCTGGTGTCGATCCTCGGATACGTGGCCCGGGGCGCGGGCGGCGAGCACTTCGTCGCCTCCGCCCCGGCGCTGTCGGCCTTCGCGAACAGGTTTCCGCATCGGGAGACCCTGGGCGGCACCTCGGTGCGAGCCGGGATCCTGATGAGCCGGCTCGGTGTGCCGTCGACGCTGCACCTGGTCAGCGTCAACGACACCTTCCGCCGGCTGCTGCCGGCGGACAGCGAATACATCACCAGCGGCAGCGGAGACACCTTCTATCCGCACCTGATCGTGCAGTACGACAAGGGCCTGCGGGTCCGGGCGAACGACATCGACATCGTCGCGCCGTTCCCCAACCGCCTGATCTACGTCAACGACCCGGCGAACAGCACCATGCTGCTCACCGATGGTCTCGGCGACCGGCTGGGCCGGGCGGAGGTCTTCCTGATCTCCGGGTTCAACGCCATGCGCGACGAGGCGGAGCTCGACGAGCGGCTCGCCTCCCTCAAGGAGCACATGCGGCGGCTGCCGCCCGGTGCGGTGACGTACTTCGAGGACGCGGCATACCATGAGCCCGCCTTCAGCCGCCGGGTCCGGGAGGCGCTGCTGCCCGAGATCGACGTGTACGGCATGAACGAGGACGAGCTGCAGTCGTACCTCGGGCGCCAGGTCGACCTGCTTTCGGCCGAGGACGTCGCGGATGCGCTCACTGCGGTGCACAGGCTCATCTCGGTGCCTACGCTGGTACTGCACACGAAGTACTGGGCCCTGGCGCTCGGCCCCGGCGAGTACGCCGGCGCCCTCGACAACGGCACGCTCATGGCCGCCACCCGCTACTGCCACGGCGACGACTTCACCGACGAGGACGTCGAGCGCCTGCGCCGGCGGCCGCGGCGGCCCGAGTCCGTCGTCTTCGCGGCGGCGCTGCGCGCGCGGATGGGCGAGGTCGTCGACTGCGTTCCCGGCTTCGAGCTCGACGTCCAGAACCCCACCACCGTCGGACTCGGCGACACGTTCGTCGGCGGCTTCCTCGCCGAGCTGGCTCTGAAGGGACACCGATGACCGTCGAGACACTGCTCGCCAACCAGCCCGAGACGTTCTACCGCGGCGCCGGCCGCATCGCCGAGTTCCGCAACGTGCCGGCGCTGCCCGACCGCCCCGAGGACTGGGTGGGCTCGGTGACCAGCCGGTTCGGGCTCGCCCCGTCCGGGCTCTCCACCCTCGCCGACGGCCGCCTTCTGGCCGAGGCCATCGCCGCGGACCCGCGCTGGTGGCTCGGCCCGCAGCGCGCCGACACCGGCGTGCTGGTGAAGCTGCTCGACGCGGGCCAGCGGCTGCCGCTGCACGTGCACCCGGACCGCAGCTTCGCCAACGCGCACCTCGCCACGCCCTACGGCAAGACCGAGGCCTGGGTGATCGTCTCCGCGCGACCCGACGCCTACGTCCACCTGGGCTTCGCCCGCGACGTGGATGCCGCCGAGCTGGCCGGCTGGGTGCGGGGGCAGAAGACCGAGGAGATGCTCGCCGCCACCAACAAGGTCCCGGTCGCGACCGGCGACGCGATCCTCTGCCCGGCCGGCGTGCCGCACGCGATCGGCGACGGCATCCTGCTGGTCGAGGTCCAGGAGCCGACCGACTTCTCGGTCCTGCTGGAGTACGAGGGCTTCGGCACCGCCGACGGCCACCTCGGCCTCGGCTACGACCTGGCCCTGCAGTGCGTCGACCGCGGCGCCTGGACGCCGTCGCGCCTCGACGGGCTCCGCGGCACCGCGACCCGGCTCCTGCCCGAGGCCGCGGACGAGTTCTTCGCCGCCCGCCGCCTGCGCGGCGGCGACCGCGTGGCACAAGGCTTCAGCGTGCTGGTCGTGGTCTCCGGCGAGGGCAGGCTGACCGGCGAGCAGGACGACCTGCCGGTGCGGCGAGGAGACACGCTGCTGGTGCCCTACGCCGCCGGCCCACTCCTGCTGGAGGGCCCGGTCGAGGCCATCCGCCTCGCGGCGTCCGCCTGACGCCGCGCCTATCGTCGCTGCGCGACCACCGGGACCCCGGGCCCGGCCGCTATCGAGCCCGTGGACGGTCCTCGCCGACCCGGAAGGCAACGAGTTCTGCCTCCTCGCGCCAGGCTGACTGTTCGCCGATGCAACGACAGTCCTGGGGCGGGCGTTGCGGGGGCGCCGGTGCTGCCATGCGTGCGGGATCGGTCGATCGGTCAGGGTTGAGAAGTTACGGCATCGATCGATGGATTGTCCGGCGCGCCGGGTGAGGTGCGGCCGCTATGGTCGCCCGCATGCCTTTCGTCCGATTAGCCCGGAACGCGGTGTCGCGTTGGCGGCGAGTGTCGATCCTCGCCGGGGTGCTCGCCGTGTTGTGCGCGGTCCCCGCCGCCGCGGCGATGGTCTCCGGCACGGCGCTCCCGGCGCCCTCGTTTGACGGGCCCGTCTACGCCGTCGCCTACCGCGGCACGACCGTGTACGTCGGCGGCGCCTTCACCGCCGCGGTCGTCGACGGCCACCGCGTGCCCCGCCAGCGCCTGGCCGCGTTCGACGCCCGCACCGGAGCGCTGCTCGGCTGGGCGCCGGCCGCCGACGCCACGGTCCGGGCGCTCGCCGTGGCCGGCAGCACCGTCTACGTGGCGGGGGAGTTCGGCACCGTCGGCGGCGCGGCCCGCTCGCGGCTCGCCGGGCTCGATGCCGAGAACGGCACGGTCACCGCGTTCCAGCACCGCGTCGCCGGGCAGGTGGCGACGCTCGCGTCCGGGCACGACAGGCTGTACGTCGGCGGAAACTTCTCCACCGTCGACGGGGTCAAGCATGCGAACCTGGCGGCGTTCACGCTCGCCGACGGCGCCCTCGACGCCGGGTGGGCCGCGGGCAGCGACGACGCCGTCACCGGGATCGCCGTCACGAGCGGCCGGGTGTACGCCGGCGGCGGCTTCCACCGCGTCAACGGGCAGTCCGCGCTGCGCCTGGCCGCGCTCGATCCGGCCACCGGGAAGCTCGACCGCGGGTTCCGCCCCAACCCTCCGGCGATCGTGCTCGCCGTCGCCGCCAGCGACGGCACCGAGTCCGGCTCCACGGCGCTGGTCGCGGTCGCGATGGGCGGGCAGGGCGGCCGCGCCGCGGCGTACACGCTCGCCGGCGCCCAGCGCTGGCAGCGGGTCTTCGACGGCGACGCGCAGGCGGTCGCGGTCCTCGACGGGATCACGTACGTCGGCGGGCACTTCGACTCGGCCTGCACGACCACGCGCAACCAGGCGCGCGGCGTGTGCAGCGACCGCTCGGTGAAGCGGGTCAAGCTCGCCGCGATCAGCTCCTCCGGCCAGCTCACGAGCTGGGCGCCGCAGGCCAACGGCATCGTCGGGGTGCGCAGCCTGGCCGCCAGGCCGCTCACCGGCACCGTCACCGCGGGCGGGGAGTTCACGACCATCGGCGGCATTGTGCAGAAGCGGGTCGCCGTGTTCGGGTAGGCCGGGTTGTCACGGTTTCGTCATGGCTCCTCGGGCTGTTCGTCATAGCCGGCGGCGACGCTTGCCACCGGTGTGCCGGGAAGTCTGGTCGGCGATGTGCAGTCGACGACTCGAGGAGCTTCATGACCGGCATGACCATGCGTTGGGCGCCGTCGCGGCGCATCGCCGAGATTCTGCGCGCCGAGACCGTCGGCGGGGTGCTGCTGCTCGCCGCGGCCGTGGTGGCGCTCGGCTGGGCGAACTCACCCTGGTCGGCGGCGTACGAGCGCCTCGGCGCCCTGCGGATCGGACCGGCCGCCTGGCATCTCGACCTGACGCTCGCGGCCTGGGCGGCGGACGGGCTGCTGGCGCTGTTCTTCTTCGTGGCCGGGCTGGAGCTCAAGCGCGAGCTGGTGGCCGGTGAGCTGCGCGAGGTGCGGCGGGCCGTCCTGCCGGTGGCCGCGGCGGTCGGCGGGATGGTGGTGCCGGCGCTGCTGTACGTGCTGGTGAACACCGCGGGCCCCGGTGACGGGCGCGGCTGGGCGGTGCCGACGGCGACCGACATCGCGTTCGCCCTGGCCGTGCTCGCCGTGGCCGGGTCCCGGGCGCCGGCGGGACTGCGGACGTTCCTGCTGACGCTCGCCGTGGTCGACGACCTGCTCGCCATCGGTGTGATCGCCGTGTTCTACACGGCCCACCTCGCGGTGCTGCCGCTGCTGGCCGCGCTCGTCCCGCTCGCCGCGTTCGGCTGGGTCGCGCGCCGCGGCGGCCGGTGGGACGGGTGGCTGCTCGCGCCGCTCGCGCTCGCGGTCTGGCTGCTCGTGCACGCCTCGGGCGTGCACGCCACGGTCGCCGGGGTGCTGCTGGCCTTCCTGGTGCCGGTCCACCGCGGCGAGGCCCTGGAGCATCGGCTGCGGCCGGTGTCGGCCGGGTTCGCGGTGCCGGTCTTCGCGTTCTTCGCGGCGGGTGTATCGCTTTCCGGCGCCGCCTCGCTCGGTGCCGCGGTCCGCAGCCCGGTCGCGCTCGGGGTGCTGGCCGGGCTGGTGCTCGGCAAGCCGGTCGGGGTGCTGGCCGCGACCTGGCTGACCCGCCGGCTCACCGGGGCCGTCCCGCCGGGCGGCCTCGCCCGGCGGGATCTGGTCGCGGCCGGCTTGTTGTCCGGGATCGGGTTCACCGTGTCGCTGCTCATCGCCGAGCTGGCCTTCGGCGCTGGGACGCCCGCCGGTGAGCAGGCCCGGCTGGCGGTGCTGGCCGGCTCGTGCGTGTCGGCGGCCGTCGCCGTCGTGGTGCTGCGCCGCCGCCCGGCGATTCCGGACCGGGCCTGATGCAGACTGGGCCGTGGTCGTCGAGTGGCCCGCGCTCGGGATCGCGGAGACGACCGTCGGGCTCGGCGCCGCCGTCGTGCTCGGCGCCGCTCAGCGCGCGGAGACGCTGTTCGGCCCATAGACTCGGCTCTGTGGATCACGTCTGCGTGGTGTACAACGCGCGCTCGGGTGCGCAACTGGACCGGGACCGGCTCGCGCGGTTGTTCGAACGCCGGGGCGTGAAGGCGCAGTTCCGCGCGTTCGACCCGGACTCGCTCACCACCGACGTGCGCGAACTGCTCGCCGCCGGCCCCGACGCGCTGCTCGTCGCCGGCGGGGACGGGTCCGTGCGGGCGGTGGCCGAGCGCATGCTCGGCAGCGAGGTCCCGCTGGGCATCGTGCCGGGCGGGACGATGAACGTGCTGGCGCGCGATCTCGGCGTACCGAACGATCTCGACGAGGCCGTGGACGCCCTGCTGTCCGGTTCCGTCGCGTGGATCGACGTGGCGACCGTGAACGACCAGATCTTCCTGTGCAGCTCGATGCTGGCGCTCATGCCGCACATCGGCCGGCTGCGCGAACGTGCACGCAGCTCCGCGCGCGGGCGGCTCGGGCTGCTCCGCAACGGGCTGCGCATCCTGCGGCGGTACCCGCGCATGCGGCTCACCATCGTGGTCGACGGGCAGGAGCACCAGGCCCGCACGCGCGCGGTCGTCGTGTCGTGCAACCCCCTGGCCGCCGGGCCGGCGCCGCTGCCCGGCCGCGACCGGCTCGACGCCGGGACGCTCGCCGTCTACGTCACGCACGACCGCACCCGCTGGGACCTGCTCACGGTCGCCGCCCGGCTGTTCGACGGCAGCTGGCAGCGCGACGCGCGCATTCGCGCGTACGAGGGCACGAGCGTGCGGATCCGGACGTCGGCGCTGCGGTACCTGAGCGTCATGAGCGACGGCGAGATCGCGCAGCTCGGCGTGCCGCTGCGCTACGAGATCCGGCCGCGCGCGCTGGCGGTGCTCGCCCCGTGACCGTGCGCATCGCGCAGATCTCCGACCTGCACTTCGGCCGCGACGTGCCCGACGTCGTCGCCCGGCTGCTCGGCGAGCTGCGCGAGGTCGCACCGACGCTGGTGGCGGTCTGCGGCGACCTGACGCAGACGGCCCGGGCGGCCCAGTTCGAGGCGGCCCGCGCGTTCCTGGACGCGCTGCCGGCGCCGTCACTGGTGGTACCGGGAAATCATGACCTGCCCGGATGGCGGGTGTGGTCCCGGTTCACGCGGCCGTGGCGACGCTGGCGTTCGCACATCGGCACCGACCCGCACGGTGCCGTGACGCACACCGCGCCGGGTCTGGTCGCCGTCGGGGTGAACACCGCCCGCGCGTGGACCCCGCACACCGACTGGTCTCGCGGCCGGATCAACCGGGCCCAGGTGGCCGCGATCCTCGCCGCGTTCGACGCCGCCCCCGAGGACGCGCTGCGCGTCGTGCTCACGCACCACCCGTTCCTGCTGACCGGGCCGGGCCGGCGCCGCGGGCTCGTCGGGCGCTCGGCCCCGGCGTTGCGCCGCCTGCGCCGCCGTGCCGATCTGCTGCTCGGCGGCCACATCCACCTGGCGTACTCCGGGCTCGTCGACGGCCTGGTCGTGGCGCAATCGGGCACGGCGGTGTCCAACCGGCTCAAGGGCGAGCCGAACTCGTACAACCTGATCGAGTCGGACGGCGACCGCCTCACGGTGGCGAACCGCCGCTGGGACGGCCGCCGCTTCGCCACCCGCGAGAGCGCCACGTACGTCCGGGACGGCCGCGAATGGAGTGCCGCCGGCTCATGATCGGGTAAGGTCGTCGCGGGGTGCCGGGAAGTCTGGTCGGCGAGTGTGTTCACCGTGCCGACGAAAGGACCCCACATCATGAAGGCGCGCGAGCTCGCGGCGGAGTTTCCGGTCGTCCGGCTGGGCACCCCGGCGCTGGAGGCGGCCCGGTTGCTGGCCGGGCAGGACCTGCCCGGGCTGATCGTGCTCGACGAGCACGGCTATCCGTTCACGATCCTGGCCGGCACGCAGGTGCTGCGCATGGCGATCCCGCAGTACTGCCAGGACGATCCGGCCCTGGCCCGGGTGGTCGACGAGCCGGCCGCGGACCTGCTGCTGCGCGAGCTCGGCGACCGTACCGTCGCCCAGGCCCTGCCGCCCGACAAACGCGAGCTGGCCGTCGTCGCGCCGGACGCCACGGTGCTGGAGATCGCCGCCGTGATGGCCCGCACCCGCACCCCGCTCGTCGCGGTGGTGGACAAGCAGCGACACCTGCTCGGCGCGATCACGCTCGACGCGCTGCTCGACCGGATGCTCGGCGAGTGAGTATCACCGCCTGGATCGCCGTCGCGATCTTCGCCGCCGCTTACGTGCTCATCGCCACCGAGTGGGTCCACCGGGTGACCGCCGCGCTCGGCGGTGCGGTCCTCATGCTGGTCATCGGCGCCACCGACGCCGAGCACGCGTTCTTCTCGGCCGACGCCGGGATCGACTGGAACGTGGTGTTCCTGCTGCTGGGCATGATGCTCATCGTCGCCGTGCTCAAGCGGACCGGCGCGTTCGAGTACCTGGCGATCTGGGCGGTCAAACGCGCCCGGGGACGGCCGTTCCCGGTGATGGTCATCCTCGTGCTGGTCACCGCGGTCGCGTCGGCGATGCTCGACAACGTCACCACCGTGCTGCTCATCGCCCCGGTGACGTTCCTCGTCTGCCAGCGCCTCGCCGTGCCCGTCGCCCCGTACCTGATCGCCGAGGCCATGGCCAGCAACATCGGCGGCACCGCCACCCTCGTCGGCGATCCGCCCAACATCATCATCGCCAGCCGCGCCGGGCTGTCCTACAACGACTTCATCAACCATCTGGCCCCGCTCATCGCCGTCCTCGTCGTCGTGTTCGTGCTCCTGTGCCGGGTCATGTTCCGCTCCGCGTTCCGTACCGATCCCGAGCGGGCCGCCGCCGTGGTGCAACTGCGCGAACGCGACGCCATCCGCGACCCGCGGCTGCTCGTCGTCAGCCTCGCCGTCCTCGCGCTCGTCACCGCCGCGTTCGTCCTGCACTCGGTGGTCCACCTCGAGCCGTCCGTGGTGGCGATCGTCGGCGGCCTCGTGCTGCTGGCCGTGTCCCGGCTCGACGCCGCCGAGGTCGTTGCCGACGTGGAGTGGCCGACCCTCGCCTTCTTCGCCGGGCTGTTCGTCATGGTCGGCGCGCTCGTGCACACCGGAGCCGTCGGTGCCCTGTCGCGGACCATCGCCGACGCCGTCGCGGGCGACCCGCACCTGGCGGCGATGGGACTGCTGGGCGGATCGGCGGTCCTGTCGGCGATCGTGGACAACATCCCCTACGTGGCCACGATGAGCCCGATCGTCGCCGACCTCGCCGGCGCCGAGGGCAGCACCGGCGGGCCGCACGTGCTGTGGTGGGCCCTCGCGCTCGGCGCCGACCTCGGCGGCAACGCCACGGCCGTGGGCGCCTCGGCCAACGTGGTCATCCTCGGCCTGGCCGAACGGGCCGGGCAGCGGATCAGCTTCTGGCAGTTCACGAAGTACGGCCTCGTCGCCGCCGCGGTCACCGTCGCGATCTCGGCGGTGTACCTGTGGCTGCGCTACCTCGCCTTCGCCTGACCGGGCGCGGCCCCGGGCGGGGTGCGGACGAACGCGATGATCCGTTCGGCGATCCCCGGCCAGTCGGGCGAGCACCACACGAAGTGCCCGGCGGCACGGCTCTCGACCAGCTCCGCATGGGGCAGCGCCTCGGCGAGGGCCTCGGCGTGCGCGAACGGGACGCCGCCGTCGGCACGCGATGCCACCACCACCGCCGGCTGAGCCACCGACGCGCACAGGTCGGGGCCCGGGGCGAGGTCACGGACGAACCCGCGGCCCGACCGCATCGCCCCGAACAGCTCCAGCAGCATGGCCTCGTCAGCGCTCGAGATGCCGGCCCAGGCCGCCGCGCCGCGGGCGGACGACACCCCGCCGACCAGCCGCCGCAACGCGCGGCGGCCACCGACCCGCAGCGTCAGGCGGATACCGGTCCAGGTGGCCGCCTCCACGTCGGGCGCGAACACCACCCGCCCGCCGGCCCGGGTGCGAGCGTCCGGCCAGGGCCGCGGGCCGACCGCGCTGATCAGGACAAGCCGCTCGACGAGCCCGGGGTGGCGGGCGGCCATCGCGACCGCGGTCGGGCCGCCGCCCGAGATCCCGACGACCGCCGCCACCCGGCGGATGCCGAGCGCCCGGCACAGGCCGCCGGCGGCGTCGGTGAACGCTTCGGGCGTGGGGCCGGTGCGCACGGGGGTGCGGCCGTAGCCGGGCCGCGACGGTGTCAGGATCGTCAGCCCCGCCGCGGCGAACGCCTCCTCGCCGAGCGCGAGCCCGGCCCGCATGTGCCCGCCGTGCATGACGAGCAGAACGTCCTCGCCGCGCCGTTCGAGGCGGTACTCGACCGGGCCGGCCGCCGTCGCCGCGACCTGCGTCGGCCGCCGCACCCCGGCGCCGCCACGGTCCGCGGCCGCCGGTGAACCCGCTCGGCGCGGCCGGCCAGGGCTCTCGGACATGGGCGGCCTCCCGGGGCGATCGGCGGCAACACGCCGACCAGGCTTCCCGGCACACCCGACAGGAGCGTACGCGCGGGCCTGCCGGGCAGACAAGCAACCCGCGCCTTTCCGGCGGGGTGATGATCCGATAGGTTCGTCGCGGGGTGCCGGGAAGTCTGGTCGGCGTGTGTGTTCACCGTGCCGACCGATAGGACCCCGGATGACCCTGCTGCTGTGCTTCGCCGCGACCCTGCTGCTGGCGGTGCTGCTGTCCGCCCTCGCGCACCGCACGGTGCTGTCCACGGCCGTGGTGGTGCTGGTCGCCGGGTTCGTGCTCGGCGACGGTGTGACCGGCGTGATCCATGTGACCCCCGAGTCGCCGGTGGTGGCGTCGCTCGCGGAGCTGGCGCTGTTCGCGGTGCTGTTCACCGATGGCATGCGGGTCGGCTGGGCCGATCTGCGCAGCGCGTGGCGGCTGCCGGGCCGGGCGCTGGGCTGGGGCCTGCCGCTGACGCTGGTGATCACCGCGCTGGTCGCGCACTTCGTGGCCGGGCTGGGCTGGCCGGAGTCGCTGCTGATCGGGGCGATCCTGGCGCCGACGGACCCGGTGTTCGCGGCCGCCCTGGTCGGCAACGACAAGGTGCCGGCCCGGCTGCGGCACCTGCTCAACGTCGAGTCCGGCGTGAACGACGGGCTCGCCCTGCCGTTCGTCGTGGTCCTGCTCGCCGTCGCGGCGGGCTCTCACGAGCTGCACCTCGGCGAGATCGGCCTTGAGCTGGTCGGCGGGATCGCGATCGGGGTGGTGGTGCCGTGGGTGGCGATCCGGCTGGAGCGCACCCGGTTGTTCGCGGTCTCCGAGCAGTACCTGCCGCTGAACGCGGTCGCGATCGGGCTGCTGGTGCTGGCCCTGGGCAAGGTGACGCACGCGAACCTGTTCCTCGCGGCGTTCGCCGCCGGGATCACCGTGGCCACCATCGGCCACCGCGAGCGGGAGGCCTTCGAGCACTTCGGCGAGCTCGTCGCGGAGATCTTCAAGCTCGTGGCGCTGCTGGTCTTCGGGGCGCTGCTGACGCCGGGGCTGTTCGGCGCGATCGGCTGGGCCGGATGGGTGTTCGTCGTCCTGGCCCTCGTGCTCGCCCGGCCGCTGGCGTTGTGGGTGTCGTTCCTGCGCTCCGGGCTGAGCACCCGCGAACAGGCGGCCGCGATGTGGTTCGGGCCGAAGGGGTTCGCGTCGGTGGTGTACGGGCTGCTGGTCCTCGCGTCCGGCATCGCCGCCGCCGGGCAGGTCTTCGCCCTCGTCGCGGTCACGATCGTGCTGAGCATCGTGCTGCACTCCTCCACCGACATCATCGTCGCCCGCGGGTTCGAGCCGCAGCTCATGCCCGCCTGGCAGCAGCGGCTGACCACCAAGGGCCGGAAACTGCTGCGCCGCAGGCTCCCTATACGGAGGCCATGACCTCGTACAGGTTGCCGGAGGCGTCACGGAAGAACAGCCCCCGGGCGCACAGGGGATGATCGACCCGGCCGTTGTCAGGCGTGGCCGGATCGTTGCCGAACGGCACGCCACCTTCGACGAGACGGGCCAGGACGGCATCGAAGGTCGCCGCGTCCGCGTCGAACGCCAGGTGGTGGCCCTCCGCGCCGGGCGCGGTCATGAAGTCGAGGGTGAGTGTCTCGTTGACCCGCACCGGCCGGAAGTGCCCGGCGCGGCCGGCGGGCGGCAGCAGCTCAAAACCCATGATGCCGGCGAGGAAACGAGCCGCTTCGGCGTGGTCGCGGGCGGGCACGATGGTGTGGTTGAGGGTCACGGTCATCTCGCGGCACTCCTCGGTCGTGGTCGGGGCAACGCCAACGCTACGGAGTGAGTGCTCACTCCGTCAACGGCCCGTCCGTAGCTGGCAGTGGGTTTGACAGGGTCGCAACACTGAGCCGATGACCTCCTACGAGTTCTCCGTGGTGCTGCGCGGATACGACCCGCAAGCTGTGGATGCGCTCCTGGTATCGGCCGGCGCCGCCCTTTCGACCGCCGACGAGCGTGCGCGGGCAGACGCAGTCGCCGCATTGCGCCGCGCGAACCTGCCCGTCGTGCTGCGCGGGTTCGACCGGGCGCAGGTCGACGGCGCGATCGCGATGCTGACCGCTCAGCTTGGGGGTGCAACCGGGCCAGAGTCAGATCCAGACCTGTCGGATGGTTCGTCGGTGCACACGGCGGAGTTCGACGTGGTCCTGCGTGGCTATGACGTGGCCGCCGTGGACCGGCTGGTCGAGCAGGTCGGCCGAGCGCTGACATCCGGGAGCGCCACTGCCCGGGCCGAGGCTGCGGTCGCCGTGCGGCAAGCAGTCTTCGCGGTCAAGTTCCGCGGGTATTCGCGGCACCACGTCGATCGGTTCCTGCAACAGACAGCACGGGAACTCGCATAGGCCCACAGTGCTCTGAGATCACCGCGGCTGCGTGGCTTCACCGGACACGGTCCGACGGGCCTGTCCGCGGCGGTCACGCACGCGCACCCCGAGGCGGCTGCCGGAGCCGTCGCCGTCGCGGTCGCCGCCGCGCTGGCAGTACGGCAGGTACCAGCAGACGACCTGCTGCCGCAGGTGGCCCTCCGCACGCCGGACAGCGAGGTTGCCGCCCGGCTGCGTCTGCTCTGCCGCCGGCCGTTGACTCGCCAGCCGCGGCACATCGCCGGCGAGGTCGGTTGCGGCGCCCTGATCTCGGCCCCTGACACCGTGCCGTACGCGATCTGGTGCGCCGCCCGGCACCTGGACGACCTCGCCGAGGCGTTGTGGGCGACGCGGCCAGCGCCGGCGGCGACATGGACACCACCTGCGCCATGGTCGGCGGTATCGTTGCCGCCCGCACCGGCCTCGATGGAGTACCCGGCGAATGGGTCAACGCCCGCGAAGCACTCCCACCGCTGTAGCCGCACGCCCGTCCGCAAACGGGGAGGACAGGCGGCCGTTATCCCGCGGCTTGATCAGGTGCACGCTCGTGCCGCCGATGGTTAGCGCAAGATGGCGAATCCCGTCGCGCGGCGTGACGAGCATCGGGCGCCGTCCGGTGAGCGAACACGCCGATGAGCGCGCACGTGATCAAGGGCACGGTGCGCCCAGGCCGCTGACGGTGTCAATCCGGGTTCGATACGCGGTTGCTACAGGCCTGTGTAGAGGGTGTCGGGCGGGCTCAGGTTGATCGGGTCTGGGCCGGTCAGCACGCCGCCCTCCACGGGCAAGGTGTGGCCGGTGATCCAGGCGGCGTCGTCGGAGCCGAGGAACGCGACCGCTGCGGCGATGTCTTCGGGCTCGCCGACCCGGCCGAGCGGGTACATCGTCTTGAGTCGCTCCAGCTCGCCGGGCTGGGAGTCCCAGTTCGGTGTCCGGATGGTGCCGGGTGCGACCACGTTGAAGCGGACGCCGAGCGGGCCGTACCGGGCGGCGTAGTTCTGCGACATCGCGATCTGGCCGGCTTTCGCAGCGGCGTACTCCACGTTGCCGAACGCCGCGATGCCGTTGACCGAGCCGATCGTGACGACGTTGCCGCGGGTTCTCACAAGGTGTGGCAGGGCCGCCTGAATGCAGCGGGCGGCGCTGACGAGGGTGAAGTCGAGCTGGCGGTGCCAGTCCTCGGTTGAGGTGTCCTCGGGCATTGCGGTGACGATGCAGCCGCCCGCGTTGTTCACCACCAGGTCGAGCCGGCCGAACCGCCCGACCGCCGCGGCGACCGCGGCGTCGATATCGGCGCGTGAAGTGACGTCGACCTTGACCCCGAGCGCGTGCTGCGCGCCGATCTCCTCAACCAGCGCTGCGACCGCGTCCTCCAGCAGGTCCGTGATCACCACGGCACCGCCCTCGGCAGCGATCCGCCGTACAACAGCTTGCCCGATGCCCCGCCGCCGTCACCAGCGCGACCTTGCCCTCGAATCGCCGCATCACCACCACCGTCCAATGCTCGCAGACAGCATCCGCATCTGCCGCTGTGCAAGCGTGCTGCGACGGCCGCCGAGACATAGGGTCGACGCGTGATCACCTGCGTAGTGCACTACACCGTTGACCCCGCTCAGATCGAGGCGTTCGAACGGTTCGCTCGCGAGTGGATGCGGCTGGTGACCAAGCACGGCGGGATCCATCACGGCTACTTCCTGCCGGCGGAAGGGGCGAGCGATCGAGCCGAGGCGCTCTTCAGCTTCGAAAGCCTGGCTGCCTACGAACGCTATCGTTCACGGTTCGGCGCCGACCCGGAGTTCATCGCGGCGGACCGGATCCGAGACGAGTCGGGCTGCATCCTCCGATACGAACGGACGTTCATGCGGCCGCTGCTGCCTGACGGAACGACGCACTGATCTGCCGCTGGTGTTGCGCAGCGGCGAGACGCTGCTGGTAAACAGCTAGTGCTCGGCGAGGGCCGCGGCTTCGTGTCGTGTCGATGCGCGGAGGGACGGGCTCCGGCTGAGCCGGTCAGAGCAGGCCGCGTTTGCGTAACCGAGCGAACCGGTCGGGCGGCAGGCAATCGGCCAGGTTCCGTTCCAGGTCGACCAGCTCAAGGTCGACCGGGTACACCACGAAGTCGTCGGCGACCGGCAGTGTGTCCGACCAGTCGCGGAGGTTGAGCCGTGCCGCCACCGCACACAACAGTCGCCGGCCGACCTCGGATCCGGCGGCGGCGTAGACGTCATCGGCGTTGAGCAGCGCGAGCTCCTGTCGTACCAGCCGCACCGATGCGGCGTCGTCGAGGTTGACGTCGGTACCGGCCTCGAATTCGGCCGGCGACCATGCGGCCTGAGCGTCGGTTGCCGCCAAGGCCACGAGCTCGTCCTCGGTGGCCGCGTGGACCTCGAAGGACAGCGCGTCCGATCGGTAGTAGCTCAGTGCGACGCGGGCGGCTGGGCCGTCGATCACCAGGCCCGCCACGGCGTCCGGGATCAGCGTGAGGCAAGCGTCCTCGATGGTCCGGCACGCCGCGTCGAGGTCGAATCCGGCCGGCGGCCGCTCGTAGCGCACTTCGGACCGGCGGCCCGTGACCTCGACGACGCGGACCAAGCCGCCGTCGTCGTGCTCGGCCGTCAGCACCGAAGTCGCCCGGCCGTCGTGCTCGATCTCGACGCGGCTGATGCGCCCATCGGTGTATGCGTACGACTCCCGCCCCGACCCGCGCCGCGCGACCATCTCGGCCGAACGCATCAGTCCGTCCCCGAAACGGTACTCGTGCAGGTAGATGGGCCCGCCCGTATCGAAGTGCGCCGCCTCGACCACGTCGCCGTCGTAATGGACGAAGGTCTCGTAGTACAGGCGGCCGTGAAGAAAGCCGCTGTACTCCTCGGTCACCACAGCGCGGCCCTTGGCGTCGAACCCGATGCGCAGGGCATCCCGGTCCACCGGCGGTCGGACGTCCAACCGGCGGCCGGCCTTGAGTAGGCCCCGTTCGAAATGCAACGGACGAAGATCCAGACCCGGCCAGGTGTACCAGTCCCAGCGCCCGACGAGCGCGATCGCCGCTCGTTTCCGGGAGTCGTACTCGCCAGCGAGCTGAGCAAAACGCGCAGCAAGATCGGACATGTCAGGAACCCTACCGGCCTCCGCGCGCACCCGGATCTGGCGCTGACGGTGTCATGCCCGATGCGAAGCAGCAGCGCCTCGACAAGGCGGCCGGCATCGACGTTGGCTGCCGTCGGGTTGCGCGCCGACTCTGCCGACAGGCGGATGTCGGCGCTGGGTCCCTCAGGTCCGAGGGGTCTGGCGGCGACCTCGTCAAGCCTCCGGCCGGCGCAACCCTGGTGTCCTGGGAGGCCGGCGTACAGCCGCCGGACCCGAAGTAGCAGGGCCCTTCGTGGCCGCTACGCTTCACCACACCTGCGACTGGAGGACCACTTCATTATGAGCGAAGAGTACGTCACCCTCGACGACAAGGACCTCAACGGCGACGGCGTCGTCGACCAGGCCAAGATCTACACTCTCGACGACGGCGCCAACGTGCTGGAGGCCGACACGGACGGCGACGGCGAGGTCGACCTCATCGCGATCGACGCCGACGGCGACGGCGTCTACGAGGAGACCGTCGACCCCGCCACCGGCGAGTCCACGGACCTCACCAACTCCTGAACCGAGGGCCGCGCGGCCTCGAGTCCCCGGCCGCCAGTCACGGCCGGGGCTCTTGTTGATCGGGACGAGCCGGATGGATGGAGGGTTAGGCGACCCGACCGTAGCCCTTCGGCATGCGTGAGCGCGGGCAACTCACCGTCGGCTACCGTCCGCTGCACCGTGGCACCGAGTTCGGCCGGGAACCTGCCGCCCGGGAACGGAAACGGCACGTGTTGAAAGACTTCGTGAGCCACGATGACGCATCATTGCATGACCCGCGACAAGGCCGGGTGCGCGGATCTGCCGCCGATCGCGCATGCTGGCCGGTCGTCGCTCGATCGAGTGCGCGCTCAGAGCTTGCCGGCGACGAGCCGCACCCGGTGGCCCAGCCGGCGGCCGATGCCGGCGACGAAGTCGTTGCGCAGCGGTGGCCAGTTCCAGAACGTCAGGCCCAGATTGGCGAAGGCCCAGACGCCGTCTGCCCACCGCCAGTCGTTGATACCAATGGTCCGGCCGCAGTGCCGGCAGACTGTGTCGCTCGGCCGCTGGGCGTACCAGGCGTCGATCGCCTCGATGAACGCGGCGCCGAGCGGCTCGTTGTAGGACTCGATGGCGTCGCAGTGGGGGCAGCCGACCTCGCCGCCACCCTGGCCCGTGTCAACTACCGAGCGGCCCCACCACGCGAACAGGCCGTTCCAGCCCAGGGTGAGCAGTCCGTAGTCGGGGCCGTCGAACGCCTCCGCATAGCGTGAGCCAGGCGGATGGCCTCCGTCCGCGCCCGGCCCGCAGTCGGTGCGCTCGGCGCTCACGATGCCGTCAGCCACCAAGTCCGCCACAACAACCTCGGCCAGGCCGGGCGCCTCCTCGGCGGTCGCGTCGAGGTCCGCGATCGTCTGAAACCAGTCGCCCACCGTGAGAAGCGTACCGGCCGATCGCGCGACGCCTCCATGTACGCACTGGACGGCACCGGACTCGAGGGATCAGCCCAGCCATGAGCAGCTGCGCGGATCTGCTGCGATAGCTCGCTACGGAACGTCACGGCACGTTGAGTTGCCCAGCTCGCGGACATGCCGATGAGCGCGCACCCGATCGCCCGCCGACCGTAGTCCACCGACTGATCAGGAGCAGTCGAATCGGTAGTCGAACGGCCGGTCAGGACAGCTTAGGCAGACGAACAGGTAAATGCCGCCGACGTCGCCGAGCATCAAACCGGCCGGGTTCTGGATACGTCGCCACGGATGATCATCAGGGGCATCGAAGCCCCATCCGGCCATCGCTGGGCGGTCCTGCAGCGGGATCCAACGCTTCTCGTCGCCTCGACTGAACTCCCAGCTGGCCACCGTGAGGAGATGCTCCATGGGCACGCCACAACCGCATGTCGGCCAGTCCGGCACTTGGGTCCAACCAGGATAGCCGCCCACCTTCGTACCGGATGCGACCGCCAAGTCGGTTTCGTATTGCCAGCCGGTCTCCCGCTCGACCCGCGCGACGTTGTCCCTGATCTGCAACCAGACAACCTCCGGCAGGTCGCGGCTCGGGTACTCGGTTACGCGTTCCGGGTCCAGGACGCACGGGTCGGGCACGTACTGGGCGTCTGCCTCCTCGTCAGGCTCGGGCAACTCCTTCAGCCTGGCGCCGATATCAGCGCGGCGGCGCCACCGCAGTTCAGGTCGAGGCGAACTCCACGGTTGGTGATCGAACGGACACCACAGCACCTGCAGCATGTCCGTGCCGGCGGGAAACGGAAGCTCGGGAAGGTCTTCAGCAAACAACTGCAACACCGGGATGAGCGGCACCTCAGCCTCAGATGGCTGGCTGTCGAGGTGATCGTACGGCTCCGGCCCATCGCATATCGGCCAAGGTTCCTTCACCGGCCACAGCAGCGGACCCCCCATCGAACTCTGTTCGACGGTCGGTACTCCAAGCCTGGGATGCAGCCTTACGGCTGTCATAGCGAAAGGCGCTACCTGCGGAAAGACCTCAGGTATGTCGATCGGGCTGGAAGCAGTGGTGCGCACGGCGACGATCATATGGCGATCCTTTGAGTCTGTGGCAACGCTGGACTACCGAGCCACCACACTGACCACTCGCCATGAAGCGCGTCGTACAAGATTAGTGCGCTGTTCTGCCGCGATCGGCGCGCCTCAGGATCCGGGGTTGTGTGACCAAGTGACGGTGACGTCGGGTTTCATCTGGAACCACAGCGTCGAGGCCGGCGAGTCGTCCGGAAATTCGACACGCAGGGACTCGCGGTCTTCGATGCGCTCGATGCCAACGCTGAGCACGCCCTCAAGGTCCAGGTCGATCAGTTTGTGGCCAGCGACTGTATGTACGCGAAGGCGGACAGCCTGGTACCCGGGTTCGATGTCCATCTCGATGTCGTAGCCGGCACGTGTGGTACGGAACGTGACTGACGTGTACGGCCACGGCTCACCGGCCGGGTGCCGGACCGGCTCGGCCTCGAACAACCAGACCAGATCCTCGTAGCTGGGCAGCGGCTCCATGACCACAACCCCATGATCACACACGATGCTCGGGCCGCGCTGATGTCCTCATCTCCGCCGTTGGCGTACTGACGTTTCACCGCTGCCAGCAACGCGCCGTCGAACTTGATTACATCCGGCGCAGCGCCGTTCGGCGATACGTATCGCGGCGCCGCGGGCACGGACGCACATGACGAGCGGCTCCAATGCTCGAGATGAGCACCAGAATTGTTGCGTGTCGTCGGTGGCTCTCCCTCCCCGCAGCCGCACCTGCCCGAAACGGCAGATCGGCCCGGACGGTCGATGGGACCGGTGGCGCGTCGACGGCGGGAGTTTGGTCAGCGCAGCGTTGTCAGGATGTGGTTGGTTGCTTGTGTGATGGCCCGCCGCGAGGCGTCGGTGTCATCGAGGGTGTCGAAGGCGTGCCGCCCAGCCGGCACGTCGATGACGGTCAGATTCGCCTCGGCGATGCGTGCCGCGGCCACGAACTGCGCGACGGTGGCGGCGATGTCCGGGCGCTCCAGCCCGACCCGGGTGAGCACGATCGGCAGTCCATTGGCCCGCATGGCCCCGGCAACCCCGGCCGCGGCGGCCGCACCGACGTCGCTGACCGCGTCGATCGGCTGGAAGCTCGGCTCGAGGCCGGGGCCGCCCAGCCGTGGGTACGTCAGGGCGACGCAGCGCAGCCACGACGGCGGATCGCGAAGCCAGCCGGCGCACAGGGGTCCGCCGCCGGAGAAGAACCACAGTGCGATGCGGTCGCCGTCGACGCGTGGGTGCTCGCGAGCCCGGTCGACCGCTTCGCGAACCCGCGCGGCGGACCGCGGATAGGCGTCGGCACTGTGCAGCGGATGGTCGAGGACCACGGCGACGACGCCCCGGCCGGCCAGCAGCGAGCCGTAACCGCGATAGACCGGCCAGTTCCGAGGCGTGGGCGTACGGTCCGCCGGCACCGGTCCACCGTGAACGAGCACCACTGCGGGGCGAACGCGTCCGGCGCTCACATCGGGCAGGTAAAGGTCCGCCGTATCGCGACGCTCCGGCTCAACCGGGTTGACCGCAACCACGAACGGTTCCAGGTGATCGGGACGCTGCACGCCGGCCAGCGTATGCAATCGCATCGTGTGTTTGACCGGGTGTCTGTGGTCAACGGCGTCGGGGATGGCGGATCGTCACGCCGCGGGTCTCCAGGCGGGGCAGGACGGCCGGGTCGTCGAGGCGGGCCAGGGCGATGTCCAGGTCGCGCAGTGCCGGCAGGGACTCCAGTACGCCGGCCGCCGTGCACTCGCCGGTGAGGTACAGCTTCGTGAGCGCCGGGTGGCCCGTCAGCGGGGTCAGGTCCAGCGGCGCCGGGTGGTAGCCGTGGCCGTCGAGGTTCAGTGACAGCAGGCCCGGCAGTGCGTGGATGCCCTCCAGCGACGTCACGTTGTAGTCGTCGGATTCGCCGCCGGTGTCGATGTCCAGGGTCTGCTCGATGAGCATGTAGATCTCGTTGCCGCCGTCGAAGTCCAACCGCTCGACCGCCGCCGCCAGGGCTGACGGCACCGCAAGGGCGTGCAGGAGGTGCAGTGACGCCGCCAGGCGCGGGCCGGGGCCTGGATAGCCGTCGTCCGGGCCGTCCGGTCCGGTCGACTCGACGATGGCCCTGAGGTCGTCGGCGGCGATGTCGCCGCTGTTCAGGAGGGCGCCCAGGACACCGAGGTGCAGGCCTCGGTCGGCGAAGATGATGGTCACGATCACGAACGTATCGCGTCAGGGTCCCCGGCCGTCCGGGTCGACGCGGCCGAGCGTCCAGTACGTCGCCATCATGGCAACGTACTGGACGCCCGGGGGTCGCGGTGCGGATCAGACGCGGGCGGGTTCCGGCCGGTCCGCCTCGTCCCGGTCGGCGGCGGTGGCGAGCTGCCGCGTGAGGCGCTCGCCCTCGACGTCGACGTTGGGCAGGAGGCGGTCGAGCCAGCGGGGCAGCCACCACGCGGAGCGGCCGAGCAGCGACAGTACCGCCGGGACGATGGTCATGCGGATCAGGAAGGCGTCGATGGCCACGCCGAAGGCCAGCGTGAAGCCGAGGGACTTGATGATGTCCTGGTCGGAGAGGATGAAGCCGGCGAAGACGGCGATCATGATGAGCGCGGCCGCCGTCACGACCCGGGCGCCGTGGCGCATGCCGGTGACGATCGCCGGGTCCGGGGCGGCGCCGTGGACGTACTCCTCCCTGGTGCGCGTGACGAGGAAGACCTCGTAGTCCATGGCGAGGCCGAAGAGGATGCCGATGAGGAAGATCGGCATGATGGAGATGATCGGGCCGGTGGTGGTGAGGCCGAAGACGTCGGCGAGCCAGCCCCACTGGAAGACCGCGACCAGCGCGCCGAACGACGCGGCGACCGAGAGCAGGAAGCCGAGCGTGGCCTTGAGCGGCACGAGGATGCTGCGGAAGACGAGCATGAGCAGGATGAACGCGAGCCCGACGACGACCGCGAGGTAGGGCACGAGCGCGCCGGTGAGCTTGGCGGACACGTCGAGGTTCAGGGCGGTGGTGCCGGTGACGGCGATGGTGGCCCCGGTCCCGGCCTTGATCCCGGCCTCGTGGTCGCGGATGGCGGCGACGAGGTCCTTGGTGGCGTCCGCGGTCGGGGCGCTGCCGGGGATGACGGTGAGGATGGCGGTGTCGCCGGCCTGGTTGACGGTCGGCGGGGTCACCGCCACGACGTCGTCGAGCTTGGCGATGGTCTGGCCGGCCTGGACGGCGGCGGCCTGGGCCTGGCCCTTGTCTGCCTCCACGACGATGAGCAGCGGGCCCTGGAAGCCGGGGCCGAAGCCCTCGGCGAGCTGGTCGTAGGCCTTGCGCTGGGTGCTGGCCGGGTTCGCGGTGCTGTCGTCGGGCAGCGAGAGCTTGAGGCTCATGGCGGGCACGGCGATGAGCAGCGCGACGCCGAGGGACAGCACGAGGGCGGGGACGCGGTGGCGCAGCACGAGACGGGCCCACCGCTCGCCGAACGGGGTCTTCGCGGCCTGCGCGTGGGCCGGGACCGCGCCGCGCTGGCGCCGGGCGAGGATGCGGCGGCCGGCGAAGCCCAGCAGGGCAGGCAGCAGCGACAGGGTGATGAGCACGGCCACGGCGACGGTGCCGGCGGCGGCGATGCCCATGGAGGTGAGGAACGGGATGCCGGCGACGGAGAGCGCGACCAGGGCGATGATGACCGTGAGGCCGGCGAAGACGACCGCGGAGCCGGCGGTACCGACGGCGCGTCCGGCCGCTTCCTCGCCGTCGCGGCCCGCGGCGAGCTCGTGGCGGTAGCGGGACACGACGAACAGGGCGTAGTCGATGCCGACGGCGAGACCGAGCATGGTGGCCAGCGCCGACGTGGAGTTGTTGAGGTCGAAGAAGCCGGTGGCGATCTGGATGCCGAGCATGCCGACCCCGACGCCGAGCAGCGCGGTGAGCAGCGGCAGGCCGGCGGCGACCAGGGCGCCGAAGGTGATGGCGAGCACGATCGCGGCGACGATCACGCCGAGCATCTCGGTGCCGCCGCCCTCGCCGGGCTCCTGGGTGACCGCGCCGCTGAACTCGACCTGCACGCCGTCGGTCTGGCCGGTGCGGCCGGCCGCGATGAGCGCGTCGCGCGCGGCGGTGTCGACGTCGTCGGCCGCCACGCCGTAGGTGACGGTGGCGTAGGCGGTCCGCGCGTCCGGGGCGACGGTCTTGGCCTGGTACGGGTCCACGACCTGGGCGACCTGGGGCGCCTTGGCCAGCTCGGCGACCGCGCGCTCGACCGCGGCCTGCTGGGCCGGGTCGGTGAGCTTCGCGGCGCCGGAGACGGTGAAGACCACCTTGGCGGTGGCGGTGTCGCTCGAGGCGCCGCCGCCCATCTTCTCCTCCATGACCTGCAAGGCCCGCGAGGACTCGGTGCCGGGGATGGACAGGGTGTCGCTCAGCGGGCCCGACAGCTTCGCCGCGCCGATGCCGAACGCGATCAGCAGGGCCAGCCACAGCACGGCCGTCAGGCGGCGCCGGCGGAACGAGAACCGGCCGAGCCGGTACAACAAGGTCGCCACGGGAACAGTCCTTCGCGTGATCGTCGGGTGCGATGCGGTCGAACTTCACGATCGCCGTGATCGGGGCCGAGATCGTCGTCCGCGCGCAGGCCGCGGGTACTGCGAACGCAGTAATCGAGCGGCCGGCGCGCTACTGCGCGCGTACGACGGCACGGCCGATCGGGGTCGCATACCGTCGTGAGGGTGCGACCAAACGCGTTCCTCCCGAACCGCAACCGGCAGCGGGTGCTGGACCTGCTGCTCGCGGCCGCGACCGGCGCGGTGGTGGCGCAGACCGAGTGGCACGCCGGAGCGGTCCGGCCGTTCGCGATCGCCGGGGTGAGCTTCGCCGCGGTCCTGGTGCGGCGGCGGTGGCCGATCCCGGCGCTGCTGGCCGCGACCGCCCTCACGCTGGCCACCGTCGTGCTCAAGACGCCGTCCGCGGGGCTGGGGCTCGTGCTCAGCGTGCTGATGTACGCCGTCGCCCGCTACCCCGACCGTCCGCGCCCGTGGCCGTTCGCGATCGGCGTCGCCGGTGTCCTGTTCGCCGCGGGGATGGTGGTCGACCCGGAGCACTGGCTGCGGCTGGACACGCTCGGGCTCTTCGCGCTGATCTTCGGCGGGGCCGCGGCCGGCGACTCGGCCCGCAACCGGCGCGCCTACATCGCCGAGGTGACCGAGCGGGCCCGGCAGGCCGAGCAGACCCGCGAGGACGAGGCCCGCCGCCGGGTGATGGACGAGCGGCTGCGGATCGCCCGCGAGCTGCACGACGTGGTCGCCCACCACATCGCGGTCATCAGCGTGCAGGCCGGCGCGGCCGGGCACGTGCTGCGCAAGAACCCGGAGCAGGTGTGGCCGGTGCTGGAGCACATCCGGCAGGCCTCCGACACCGTGTTGCGGGAGATCAGGTCCGTGATCGGGGTGCTGCGTGAGCCGGGTGAGGCCGACAGCACCGAGCCGAGCCCGGGCCTGGACCGCGTGCCGGACCTGGTGGCGAACCTGGCCACGACCGGGTTCGGCATCGCGCTGCGCACCGACGGACAGGCGCGGCCGCTGCCGGCGATCGCGGACCTGGCGGCGTACCGCATCGTCCAGGAGGCCCTGACCAACGCCCACCGCTACGGGGACGGCGCCGCCGACCTGACGATCGCCTGGACCGCCGAGACGGTTACGGTCGAGGTGACCAACCGGATCGCGCGGGACCGTCCGGCCGGGGCGGGCGGCTCCGGATTCGGGCTGATCGGCATGCGCGAACGGGCCGCCGCCGCCCACGGCACCGTCACCACCGGCCTCACGAACGACGGCCGGTTCCGCGTCCACGCGACCCTGCCCGCAACCGAAGGAGAACCGCTGCCGTGACGATCCGGGTGCTGCTCGCCGACGACCAGGCCCTCATCCGCGCCGGCTTCAAGATGATCATCGACGCCGAGGACGGGATGCAGGTCGTCGCCGAGGCCTCCGACGGCCGCGAGGCCGTCGACCTCGCCCGCAGCCAGCGCGCCGACGTGGTGCTCATGGACATCCGCATGCCCGGCGTCGACGGCCTCGAGGCGACCCGCCGCATCTGCGCCGACGACGGCCTGGCCGGCGTCCGGGTGCTCGTGCTCACCACGTTCGAGGACGACGACAACGTGGTCCTCGCGCTGCAGGCCGGGGCGAGCGGCTTCCTCGGCAAGAGCGTGGCCCCCGACGACCTGCTCGCCGCCATCCGGGTGGTCGCGGCCGGCGACGCGCTGCTCTCGCCGGCCGCCACCCGCGGGCTGGTGACCCGGTTCCTGGCCAACCTGCGCCCGCCCGCGCCGCAGGTGGCCGCCGGGCTCGACGAGCTGACCGAGCGGGAGCGGGAGATCATGATCCTCGCCGCGCACGGGCTGTCCAACGAGCAGGTCGCGGCCCGGCTGTTCCTGTCGCCGCTGACCGCGAAGACCCACGTCAACCGGGCCATGACCAAGCTCGGCGTGCGGGACCGGGCCCAGCTGGTCGTGCTGGCGTACCAGAGCGGCCTGGTTCAGCCGGGCGACCGGCTGTGAGGACGTGCCTCCCGGCCGGCTCGCACGAGCGGCAGGGCGGCGACCAGTACCAGGACCAGCACCACCAGCAGCTGTATGCCCTGCTCTCCGAAGTCGCCGTGGCCGAGCAGCACCGCGGTGGTGAGCGGGACCAGCACGAAGTTGTTGCCGGCGTGCGCCAGACAGGGCGGCCAGATGCTGCCGCTGCGGGCCCGCAGCCAGGCCAGGATGACCTCCTGGCACATGATCCATGCCGTCCACCCGGCCAGGCCCAGGGCCAGATGCGGGTATTCGGCGTAGCCGAGCAGGGCGAGCGGGTAGTGCCAGACCGCGGCGATCAGGCCCGCTGACAGCGCGGCGCGGCGCGGGTGGCCGGGATGGATGCGCAGCAGCAGGTAGCCGGTCCAGCCGAACTCCTCGCCCCAGAGAGCGACGGTGACGATCAGCGCTCCCACGCAGAGCAGCAGCGGCACCGACCAGACGGGAACGCCGGGATCAGGTCCGCCATCGAACGCCAGGACGGGTCCCGCCGCCCGGATGCCGCGGCGACGCCGACCACCGCGACGGCGACGCCCAGCGGGCCCAGCCAGGCCAGCAGGTAGTACCGCCAGGCGCGGCGCAGCCGCAGGCGGGAGCCGGTGTCCGCGAAGCCCTCGCGCGTGACCCAGCGCCGGACCACCAGCGCCGCGGCCGCCGGCGCGAACGCGACCGGCGCCTGCACCAGCGGGTTCACCAGCGACCAGCCAAGCAGGAGGTGGGCCGTCGCCTCCCAGCCCCAGGCGACGCCGAACGAGATCAGCAGGAACGCCGTCAGGCCCCGCTTCATGGCCGGTTCGCCGGCTTCCGGGTGCGGATGCCGACCGCTGCCGCCGCCACGGTGAGCAGCAGGCAGGTGAGGCCGATGCCGAGCAGCGGCAGCCATGGGACGGTGACGGGCACGGCGAAGCCGGCCAGGTCGGCCGTGATGGCGCGACGGACCAGCCCGCCCAGCAGGGCGGTGGTGGCGCCGCCCAGGAGCAGGCCGGTGCCGCAGACGAGGGCGGCCTGCCAGACGGCGGCCCGCCTGACCTGGTCGGGCGTGGCGCCGAGGAGCTGGATCAGGTCGCGCTGCCGGCGCCGGTGCGAGGCGCCGATGAGGGTGGCGTTGACGATCGCGATCGCGGCGTAGAGTCCGGCCGGCCCCAGCAGGATGGTGAGGCCGAGGTTGTTGGACCGGCGGGTCCGCGCCGTGGTGGCGTCGATCCAGTCGCCGGAGTCGACGATCCGGCTGCCGGTGCCGGCCAGCGTGCGCCGGAGGGAGTCGCGCGCCGTCGTGGCATCGGCGCGCGGGACGACGAAGACCGTCCCGGTGGCGCGATCGTCGGCCGGCGGGAGCAGATCGGCCGGGATGACGAGGTCGCCGTACAGGTCGGGTGCGTCGGGGATGACGGCGACGACCCGCAATGGGACCCGGTCGCCGTCCAGCCACACCGTGAGGGTGCCGCCCAGGCCGATGCCGGAGTCGGTGAGCCAGGTGGTGGTGACGGCGACCGCGCGTCCGTGGAACTCGCCGAGGGTGCCGCGGGTCGCGGCCAGGCCCCGGGCGGCGGAGGCGGTGGCGGGGTCGACGATCTCGACCTGCTCGCGGCCGCCGGGGCGGCCGTTGTCGTCACGCTGGAGCGTGGCCTGCCGGCGTACGTCTGCGACCGCGACGGCCGTGTCGGAGGCGACCGACGCGGCCGCGGCCGGACTGCCCGCCTCGACGACGAGCGGGGCGTGCAGCCGGGCCTGGTCCTGCGCGGTCGTCCAGTCGGCGGTGAAGCTGAGGGCCAGCAGCAGCGAGCCCGCGATCGCCGAGATGGCCATGACCGGGGCGGCGACGGCAGCGGTGGTACGGGCGGCGGCGCGCACGTCGTCGCGAGCCATCCGCTCGACTCCGGCCTGTGGGAGCGCGTCGGGGACCTGCGGGTGCAGTCCGGCGACCCGGCCGCGGCGGTGAAGGCGTTCGGACAGGCGCTCGCGAAGTCGGCCAATGGGCGCATCCATCGCAAATGCGCCGCCGCCTGGCTGATGCTGCACCGGCCCGCCGAGGCCGAGCCGCACCTGGACGCGGCCGAGCGCGCCGAGCAGGACGCGGCCGAGCGCGGGCGGCTGCGGTGCCTGCGGGCGCAGCAGGCGTGGGAGCGCGGGGACCTGGACACGGCACACGCGCTGGCCGAGGAGGCGCACGCGATCGCGGTCGCGCACGGCGACGAGGACGACGTCGCGGCGGCGGCCGAGGCGATCGCGTTCGTGTCGCACATGGAGGGGGACTGGCGGCCGGGGCTGCAGCACCAGATCGAGCGGATGACCGGGGTGACCCTCGGCCTGCGCGTGGCCCGGTTCTGCGACTTCAACCACTGTCTGAGCCAGTACCAGCTCTACGGCGACGACTTCCACGGCGACGTCGGCGAGTACGCCCGCGAGACCCTCGCCATCGCCGAGCGGGCCGACGCACTGCCGGCCCAGGCCTTCGCGTGGTGCCTGCTGGGCGAGTCGTTCCTGCTCGCGGCCGAGTGGGACGAGGCCGCCGCGTGCCTGGAGCGCAGCTGCGAGCTGTACGAGCCGCTCGGCAGCCGCACCGTCGCGCTGCCCTGGCTGCGCCGCGCCGAGCTGGCCGCCTGCACCGGGGCGCACGCCGAGGCCACCGCGCTGCTGAAGCGGGCCACGGCGATTGCCACCGTCACCCCGATGGCGCGGCACGCGTGGGCGCGGCTGCACGCCACCGCGGCACTGGCGGCCATGGAGCGCGGCGAGCCCGAGGCGGCGGTCCGGTCGGTGCGCGCGACCCGTGCCGCGGCGGCCCGCTACGGCGAGTGCCAGACCTGCAGCGCTCTGGTCAACCCGGTCGGCGCCCACGCCTACGAGCAGCTCGGCGCGGCCGAGGAGGCCCGGGCCCTGGCCGCGGCGGCCGACCAGTTCGCCGGGTCGTTCCCCAGCGCGGCCTGGCGCGGGATGGCCGACGCGGCGGCGGCGTACGCGGCCGCGGCCGCCGGCGACCTGGCCGGAGCCGGCGGGCGCTTCCGGTCGGCGGCCGACGGCTACGGCCGGGCCGGCCACGCGTTCTGGGCCGGCCGGGCGGCGGCGGAGGAGGCCCGGATCGCAGAGAACGTTCAGGGAACGGCGGCTCACTAACGTCTTGTCCAGCAGCAACCCACCAGAGATGGAGCATTCGATGAGCCTCACCATTGGCGACATCGCCCCCGACTTCGTGGCGGCGACCACGGACGGCGCGATCAGCTTCCACGAGTGGATCGGCGACTCCTGGGCGGTGCTGTTCTCGCACCCCAAGGACTTCACGCCGATCTGCACCACCGAGCTCGGCTACATGGCCGCGATCAAGCCCGAGTTCGACCGCCGCGGCGTGAAGATCATGGCGCTGTCGGTGGACCCGGTCGACAAGCACGCCCGGTGGGCCGCCGACATCGAGGAGACTCAGGGCACCGCGCCCAACTACCCGATGATCGGCGACGCGGACTTCGTCGTGTCCAAGGCCTACGGGATGCTGGGCGCCGACGTGAGCGGCGACCCGGCCGACCGGACCGCCGCCGACAATCAGACGGTCCGCGGCGTCTATGTGATCGGGCCGGACAAGAAGATCAAGCTGCTCCTGCTCTACCCGATGACGACCGGCCGCAACTTCGACGAGATCCTGCGGGTCATCGACTCGCTGCAGCTGACCGCGAAGCACAAGGTCGCCACGCCGGTGAACTGGCGGCCGGGCGACGACGTCGTGATCGCGGGGTCGGTCTCCGACGAGCAGGCGCGGGAGATCTTCGGGGTGTGGAAGCAGCCCAAGCCGTACATCCGCATCGTCGCGCAGCCGGCCTGATGCGAGTCCTGGTGCTGGGGGCCGGGTTCGGCGGCCTCGAGCTGTCGGCCCGGCTCTCCGACGCGCTCGGCGACGAGGCCGAGGTCACGTTGATCGACCAGGGCGACGGCTTCGTGTTCGGCTTCTCCAAGCTCGACGTGATGTTCGGCCGCACCACCGGCGAGGCGGTGCGGCACTCCTACGACGACCTGGTCAAGCCGGGCGTCCGGTTCGTCCGCACGGCCATCCGCGCGATCGACCCGGCCGCGCGGCGGGTGCGGACGGATGCCGGGAGCTTCGAGGGGGACGTCATGGTCGTCGCCCTCGGCGCCGACCTCGACCCCGGGGCGACGCCCGGCCTGGTCGAGGCGGGGCACGAGTTCTACACGGTGGCCGGCGCGTTCGCCACCCGCGAGGTGCTCGAGCGCTTCCCCGGCGGCCGGGTCATCGTCGGGGTCACGTCGACGCCGTTCAAGTGCCCGCCCGCGCCCAGCGAGACCGCGCTGATGATGCACGACTTCCTGGTGTCGAGGGGGCTCCGGGAACGGTCGGAGATCGCGCTGGTCATGCCGCTGGGCGCGCCGATCCCGCCCTCGCCGGAGGGGTCGCGGGCGCTGCTGACGGCGTTCGCGGAGCGCGGCATCGCCTGGCATCCCGACCGGGTGGTGCGGCGGCTCGACGCCGAGCGGCGGGTCGCCGTGCTCGCCGACGGCGACGAGATGCCGTTCGACCTGTTCCTCGGCGTGCCCGTGCACCGCGTGCCCGAGGTGGTACGCGACTCCGGGATGTGCGTCGACGGGTGGATTCCGGTCGACTCGCGCACGCTGGAGACGAAGTTCCCCGACGTGTACGCCGTCGGCGATGTGACGAGCGTCGGCACCCCCAAGGCGGGCGTGTTCGCCGAGGGGCAGGCGGCCGTCGTCGCCGACCGGATCATCGCCCGGCACCGCGGCGTCGAGTCCGCCTCGACCTACGGGGGCACCGGCGTGTGCTACATCGAGTTCGGGCACGAGGAGATCGGCCGCGTCGAGGTCACGTTCCGGCAGGGCGAGCGCCCGACCGGCCGGTTCGACGACGCGTCCGCGGTCTACCGCGCGGACAAGTCGGCCTTCGGCGCCGATCGGGCACGGCGGTGGTTCGGCCGAGACTGGACCAACTTCTAGGCTCGGGTCCGCGGGGGTGCGGACCGTCGCTCCCGCCAGGCACCGCTGGGCGCTGCGCGCCGACGCTGCCAGGTCCGCGGATGGTCACCCCGATCCAATGTCACTCGCTCGGCGGCGAAAGCTCCGGCCGCCGGGCGGGATCGACAGCTTGGCGCAGGGCGGCCGAGTCCGCGGTCACTTGCTCGGCGGCGAAAGCTCCGGCCGCCGGGCGGGATCGACAGCCTGGCGCAGGGCGGCCGAGTCCGCCGCCGAAGCGATGGCGTGGTCGAGGTCGTCCAGGGCGAAGCGGTCGCCGACGAGCGCGGCGAACGGGAAGCGCTCGTGGTGGGCGGCCAGGAAGTCGACCGCCCGCGTCAGGTGCGCCGGCCGGTAGTTGTGCACGCCCGTCACGGTCAGCCAGTTGCGCACGACCCGCTCGGGGTCGAGCGCGACCGGCGGCCCGGGGGCGACGGAGCCGGCCAGCACCAGGTGCCCGCCGACGCCGAGGGCGGCCAGGCCCGCCGCGACGGCCGTCGCCGAGCCCGACAGCTCGACGGCGACGTCGACGCCGGTCGGCAGCGCGTCCGGGCCGGTCACGTGGGCGGGGCCGAAGTCGGCGGCCCGGCGCCGGCGGCCGGGGTCCGGGTCGCAGACCGTGACCTCCGCCCCGGCGGCCGAGGCCATGGCGGCCGCGGTGACGCCCAGCAGGCCGGCGCCGGTGACGAGCACCCGCCGGCCGGCCAGGGCGGGGACGGCGTCCAGGACCGCGGCGACGGTCGCCGTCGCGCAGGAGGCGGGCGCGGCCACGGTGGCGGGCAGGCCGGGCGGGACCGGCACGATCGTGGTGCCGGCCGGCAGCAGCGCGTGGGTGGCGAAGCCGCCGCTGAGCGTCCAGCCGGCCGCGATCGGCTCGTGCCCGAACTTGCGCAGCCGCTCGCACTTCGGCTCCAGGCCGCGCGCGCAGCGGGAGCAGGCGCCGCAGGAGACGGTCACGGACCACACGATGCGGTCGCCGGGTCGCAGCGGTACACCGGCACCGGCCGCGACCACCCGGCCGACCTGTTCGTGGCCGAGGACCGTGGGGGCCGGGGCGGGGCGCCGGCCGGAGACCGTGTGCAGGTCGCTGCCGCAGATCGTGGCCAGCTCGATCTCGGCGAGCACCTCGCCCGCGGCCACGGCCGGCGCGTCGGCGGTGACGATGCGAAACGGCGCGCCGACGCCGTCCCAGCGGGCGTACCGCACCCCGCCCCCCACCTCAGCGGCTCGCATCGATGAGCGCCGGCAGCTCCGCGACGCTGCCGATCACCGCGTGGGCCCCGGCCGCCAGCAGCGCCCGCTCCTCGCGGCCGCCGGTGCGCACGCCGACGACCAGCCCGGCCCCGGCGGCCACGCCCGAGGCGGCGTCGGACTCGGTGTCGCCGACCACGACGAGCGCGGACACGGCGCTGGCCCGGGTGCGCAGCAGGGCGGTCAGCGGCAGGTCGGGGGCGGGACGGCCGCGGCCCGCGTCGGCCGGGGTGAGCACCGCGTCGGCGAGCGAGCGCCAGCCCAGGGCGTCGACGACGGCGTCGGCGGTGGCGCGGCCGAAGCCGGTGGTGAAGACGACGGCCAGCCCGCGCTCGCGCAGCTGCCGGACCGTGTCCTCGGCGCCGGGGATCGGCGCGCACCGGCCCTCGGCGACCTGCTCGGCGTAGGCGTCCTCGAAGGCCCGGTTGAGCCGCTGGGCCGTGTCCTCGTCGGCGATGGCGCGGAAGACCTCGATCTTGGACTGGCCCATGGTGACCCGCACGTGCTCAAGGGCGGCGGCGCGGCCGGGGTCGCCGGGCAGCACCCGGTCGAAGGCGCGCTCGAAGCTCAGCTCCACGAGTCCGTCGTCCACGACGGTCGTGCCGGCCAGGTCCAGTACCACGGTCTCGAATGGCATCTGTTCGTCCTTATCCCAACAACTCGGTGATGACGGCCTCGCCCAGGCCGAGGCCCGTGGTCATGCCGATGCCGGTGGTGACCGACACGATCCGCACCCCGTCGGCCGGGGCGGCGATGAGGAACTCCTCCGGCCCGGAGGCGTAGACGCCCTGCCACCGCTCGCGGATCGGCAGCCGCTCGACGCCGAAGAGCTCCTCGGTGACGCCGGCCAGGGCGGCGAAGGAGGCCTCGGCCTGGAACGGTGCCACCGCGGTGCCTCGGTAGTGGGTGTCGCCGACGACGAGGGTGCCGTCGGGGCGCTGGGTGTACATCTGGTTGAGATCCAGCGCGTAGAGCTCCGGGTGCTCGGTGGCGAGCCGCTCGCGCAGCGCCTTGGCGGCCGGGGTGGCGTTGCTCGCCGAGTACCGCAGCAGCGACCAGCCGGTCAGCACCGGGTGCGGCAGCGGCGCGCGCAGGGCCGCCGGCTCGGCCAGGAGCATGTCGAGGCCGCACCGCACCACGCCGGCCCCCTCGGCGACGTCGGGGTAGAGCTGGTCGACGTCGTGGCCGACGGCGAACACGATCGCACCGGCGCGGATCGGCCCGCGGGACGTGTGCAGGACGCCGTCGCCGGCGCCGAGGGCCGCCGTGCGCCAGCGGAACCCGGCCCCGGCCGCGGCGAGGTGCCGGGCCAGCGCCGGGGCCGCCTCCCGCGGGTCGACCTGCAGGTCCCGGGGCAGGAAGGCGCCGCCGGTCGCGGCCCGCACCGGCGCGCGCTCGGCGACCTCGCCGGCGTCGAGCAGGGTCAGGCCCGGCTCGTCGCGGCTCCAGTCGTCCAGCACGGCCAGCTCGTCGGCGGCCCGGGCCACGACCAGCGTGCCGGACTCGCGGGCCCAGAAGCCGGCCCGGCGGGCGTAGCGCAGCCACAGCTCGCGGGACCGCTCGGCGTACTCGCGGGCCCGGCCGGTCTGGGCGGTGACGCAGGCGTGCCCGAAGTTGCGCACGCTGGCCCCGGTGATCTCGGTGGCGCGGTCGACGACCACCACGCGCAGGCCCCGCTCGAGCGCGGCGGCGGCGTGCCCGAGCCCGACGATGCCGGCGCCGACGACGGCGAGATCGAAGGGCTCGTCGGACATCGTGAGCGAGCCCGTCACCGCAGCGCCCGGCGGATGACCATGGAGATGCCCTCGACCACCAGCACGACGAGCACGAGCACGATGACGAACGCGGTCACCTGGTCGTAGCGCGAGACCCGGGTGGCGTCGATGAGGTAGTAGCCGATGCCGCCCGCCGCGACGATGCCGAGCACGGTCGCCGAGCGGATGTTGCTGTCGAACAGGTACAGCGTGTGCCCGACGAGGGCCGGCACGCTCAGCCGGGCGGTGGCGGAGAAGAACACCTGGGTCCGGGTACCGCCGACGGAGCGCACGGCGAGCTGCGGGCCGGCCGGCGTCTCCTCGAGCGAGTCGGCGATGAGCTTGCCGAGCAGCCCCACGCCGACGAAGGCGAGGGCGATGGTGCCGGCCTGCGGGCCGAGGCCGGTGATGATGATGAGCACGATGGCCAGGATGAGCTCGGGGACCGAGCGGATGACGAGCAGCAGCAGCCGGGCGAGCGCGCGCACGACGCCGCCGGGGGCCGCGTTGCGGGCGGCCAGCGGCCCGATCAGCAGCGAGAACACGAGGCTGAGCAGGGTGGCCGCGGCCGCGATCTCCAGCGTGACGAGCAGCGCGTCGAAGACGTTCGTCCAGGTGCGCGGCTCGATCGACGGCGGCCAGGTGCGCTCGAGCAGGAACGGGATCTGGCCCCAGAAGCTGAACAGGTCGAGCCACTTCGCCTCGGACCCGATCACGGCGGCGGCGATGACCACGACCGCGGCGGTGATCGACGCCGTCGACGCGATCCGGTCGCGGGACCAGGGCCGGCGCATGGCGGCCGCCACGGCGGCGGCCCGGTCGGCTTGCGGGTGCGGCACCGCGGGCGCCTCGCCGGGGTCGCGTGGCGCGCGGGGGAGCCGGCGGGCGAGCCGGGCGCCGAGGCTCTGCCCCGCGGGCGCCGAGCCGAGCAGCCGGGCCCGGATGACCGTCGAGACGATCTCGAACACGACGCACAGCCCGAAGATGACCAGCGCGAAGGCCATCGCGCGGCGGTAGCTCAGCGACTCCAGCGCCAGGCGCAGGTCGTAGCCGAGGCCGATGATGCCGGCGTAGCCGAGCAGCACCGAGCCGCGCAGGTTGATGTCGGCCCGGTGCAGCGTGGTGGCGATCCACGACGGCAGCACCTGGGGGAAGATGCCGGACCAGAACTCCTGGGCACGGGAGGCGCCGGTCGCCCGGATCGCCTGGCGCGGGCCCTCGTCGATCTGCTCGATGGCGTCGGCGAACAGCTTCGAGATCATGCCGATCGAGTGCAGGGCGATCGCCAGGATGCCGGGCAGCGAGCCGAGCGTGAACAGCAGCACGAACAGCATGGCCAGCACGACGTCCGGCACCGCGCGGGCGATGACGCCGACGGCCCGGCCGATCGGGATCAGCCACGGCGCCGGGCTGGTGTTGCGGGCCGAGATGTAGGCGATCGGCATGGAGATCAATGCCGACAGGACGGTACCGCAGAGCACCACCCCGAGCGTGATCCCGATCGACCGGACCAGCTCCGCCATGGGCGGGAACCGCAGCGGCAGCACCCGGTCGAGGAACGGTCCCACCTTGTCGACGCTCTCGGTGAACGTCTCGGCGGTGAAGCCGATCTGGGCCAGCGACCAGACCGCGAACACGAGCAGCCCCGCCGCGAGCACGCCGGCGACCACGGAGGCCTTCGACGGGCCCGGGCGCCGGGGCACCCGCCGCACGTCGAGCGAGGGAAGGGTCGTGCTCACTTGGACTCCGCCAGCGACGCCGTCATGCGGCCGTAGATGCGCATCGCCGTCTCGCGGGTGAGGTTCGCGGCCGGCTCGTCGAGCACGACGCCGCCGTTGCGCATGCCGACGATCCGCTGGCCCCAGGCGAGCGCGATCTCGACCTGGTGCAGGCTGCACACGACGGTGAGCTGGTTCTCGGCCGCGATCTCGCGCATGAGCGCCATCACCTGGTCGCTGGACTCCGGGTCGAGCGAGGCGACCGGCTCGTCGGCGAGCAGGATCTCGGGCCCCTGCATGAGGGCCCGGGCGATCGCGACCCGCTGCTGCTGGCCGCCGGAGAGCGCGTCGGCGCGCTGGTAGGCCTTGTCGAGCAGGCCGACCCGGTCGAGCTGGGTGAGCGCCCGGTGGCGCAGCTCGCGCGGGTAGGAGGCGATGCCCAGGCGCGGGCCGCGCAGGCCGGCCAGCGCCCCGGTGAGCACGTTCTCCAGCACCGTGAGCCGGCTGACGAGATGGAACTGCTGGAAGACCATGCCGATGCGGCCGCGCATCCGGCGCAGCTCCCGGCCGCGCAGGCCCGCGAGGTCCTGGCCGAGCACGGCGAGGCGGCCCTCGCTCGGCGTCTCCAGCCCGTTGATGTGGCGCAGGAGCGTCGTCTTGCCCGAGCCCGAGAGCCCGAGCAGGACGACGATCTCACCGCGCTTGACCGTCAGTGACACGTCCCGCAGGGCGGCGACCTGCCCGAAGGTCTTGCTGAGCCCGTGCACCTCGACCGCGGGTGCCGCGTCACTGACCGTCATTGTCGTGTCCTCAGCCGTTGCAGGCCGCGGCCTTGGTCTGCTTGCACAGATCCCGGATGATGTCGTACTTCGCGTCGTCCACCGGCGCCAGCGCGTAGAAGGTCTTCTTGAAGTTGTCGCTGTCCGCCCCGGCGATCCCGGCCGACTTGATCTGGTCGATCGTGACGTTCTGCAGGCCGGAGACGAGCTTCTGCTTGAGGTCGGCCGGCAGGGCGTCCGACAGCGTCATCGGCGCGCCGATGACGAACGTCTTGTTGATGACCTTCAGGCCCTTCTGCGCCTCGACGGCGACGTCCTCGGCGAAGCCGGCCTCGCACTCGCTGCCCTGGGAGACCTTGAGCGCCGACGCGTCGTGCTTGCCCGCGAAGACGGGCGTGATGTCCTTGGTCGGGTCGATGCCGGCCTTGAGCAGGTTGTAGCTCGGGTACAGGTAGCCCGAGGTCGAGGTCTGGCTGACGAAGCAGACCTTCTTGCCCTTGAAGTCCTCGATCTTGCTGATGGACGAGCCCTCCGGGGCGATGGCCTCGGAGTAGTAGCCGGGCTCCTGGCCCTGCTTGGTGATGATGGAGGCGAACGGCGTGATCTTGGCGCCGTTGTTCTTCGCGGTCACGTAGGTGAAGCCGGAGAAGCTGGCGATGTCGACCTTGCCGGAGACCGAGGCCTCGATGAGCGCGGCGTAGTCCGAGGACTCGCGGTACTCGACCTTGAGCCCGGAGATCTTGGCGATGTAGTCCTGCAGCGGCTGGTAGTTCTGCTGCGTCGACGCGGTGTCGGGCACCACGCCGAAGACGAGCGTGCCGGAGTCCTTGGCGAACTTGCCCGACGCGGCCGAGGAGCCGGCGTCGGCAGAGGTGCTGCTGTCGTCGGAGGAGCATGCGGCGGTGCCGGCCAGCAGCAGTAACGCGGCGGCGGCACCGAGCACGACTCGGGTGGAGATCTTCATGGTCAACTCCTCGTCGATGTCCCCATTGGCGGCCGCCAAGGTAGGGATGGGAGGTGAACGGGCCGGGAACGCGTCGGCCAACGGCGGGAAACGAGCCTCAAAGGTTCGGACCTGTTATGGCTTTGTTATCGAACCCGCGTCGCCTAAGGTAGGACCCCATGTCGGCGTCGCTCCACCGCTCGGGTATTCCGGTTCACGGCCGCGTTCCGAAGTACTACGCCGTCAAGGCCCTGATCCTGGACGAGATCGCCCACCTCGGCGTCGGGGCGCCGCTGCCGCCGGAGCGCGACCTCGCCGGCCGCTTCAACGTCGCCCGCTCGACGGTCCGCCAGGCGATCTCGGAGCTCGTGGTCGAGGGCCGGCTCACCGCCCAGCAGGGCCGCGGGACCTTCGTCGCCCGGCCCAAGCTCATCCACCCGCTCTCGCTGACCAGCTACACCGAGGCACTGCGGGCGCTGGGTTACGAGCCGTCCCGGATCGTCGTCGCGCTCGAGGAGGTCCCGGCCGACGACGAGATCGCCGCGGCCCTCGAGATCGCGCCGGGCGCCGCGATCGTGCGGCTGGAGCGGGTGCTGCGGGCCGACGGGGAGCCGCTGGGGCTGGAGACCACGTACCTGCCCGCGCGGCGGTACCCGGCGCTGCTCGAGCGGTTCGATCCGAGCGGCTCGCTGTACCGCTTCATGCAGGACGAGCTCGGCGTGGTCTGGGCCGAGGCGACCGAGCGCATCGAGACCGCGCTGGCCAGCCCGCGCGAGGCGCTGCTGCTGCAGACCAATCCGGCCCTGCCGATGCTGCTCATGCAGCGGCTCAGCCGCGATCCGGCGGGCATCCCGATCGAGCGGGTGCGGTCGTTGTACCGCGGCGACCGCATCGGCTTCGAGACGCGCTTGATCACGCAACGATAAGCGGGCGGTCGCTCACCCGGGGCCGGGGATTCACCTGGAGGCCCGACAGTTCCAGCCCATGGCATATCGACGCATGTTCATCGGTACCGTGGCCGCCGCCGTCGCGGCCGCGGGACTCACCGCCGCGAGCGCCCCGCCCGCCCGCGCCGCGACGGTGGCCACCCAGAACTTCGACTCGCTCGCCGGGCAGCTGCAGCCGGCGCTGGACGAGTCGATCCCGGCCGGCACCCTCGGCTGGACGCACACGGCCCCGGCCGGCTGGTCCGTCGCCGTCAAGCCGAGCATGGCCGACGGCGTGCGCGAGTGGCGCGGCTGGTCGTTCACCACGATGCCGTTCTGGACCGCGGCCGACACCCAGGACCGCGGCAACTTCACCCGCGCGAGCGGCGTGTTCGCGGTCGCCGACCCCGACGAGTGGGACGACCGCGGCAACCCGACCGCGAGCACGACCTTCGACTCGACGCTGTCCGGCCAGCCGGTCGCGATCCCGTCCGGCACCAGCACCCTGTACCTCGGCTTCGCCAGCCACTACCGCCAGGAGGGCAACCAGAAGGCCGACGTCACCGTGTCCTTCGACGGCGGCGCCGCGAGCACCATCGTCCACTATGGACCGAATGCGGCCGACGCCAACGGCGGGGCCGACGCCCAGAACGCCTACGTGACCCGCGCCGTCAGCGTCCCCGCCGGTGCCACCACGGCCCGGTTCGCCTGGCGGCTCTACGACGCCGCGAACAACTGGTACTGGGCCATCGACGACGTCACCGTCGCCGACACGCCGATCAGCGCGCCGCCGCCCCCGGTCCCGAACCCGGTCCCGGCCCCGACGCTGCCCAACGGCGTCAGCACCGCCAAGACGCTCGTGATCGGCCTCGACGGCCTGCGCAACGACAAGATCACGCAGGCGAACGCGCCGAACCTGTGGAGCCTCGTCACCGGCGGCCTCTACGGCACCAGCCTGCTCTACAGCCAGCCGATGGCCCAGACGCTCTCCGGCCCCGGCTGGTCCACGATCGCCACCGGCGCCTGGCCGGACAAGGCCGGCGTCACCGACAACACCTTCGCCGGCCAGCGGTACGCCCAGTTCCCCGACTTCCTCACCCGGATGGAGCAGGCCCGCCCCGCCCTGTCGACCTTCGCCGCCGTCGACTGGGCCGCGCTCGGCACGAAGGGCACGTTCTCCAGCGCCATCGACGGCCGGGTCGTGCTCGACGGCGACGGCAACGGCTACACCGGCGAGGACGCCCGCATCGCCGACGTCGCGGCCCGGGTGCTGCACGACCAGAACCCCGACGCCGCGTTCGTGTACCTCGGCGCGGTCGACGAGGCCGGGCACGCCTCCGGCGCGGCCAGCCCCGCCTACCTGGCCGCCCTGGCCCGCTCCGACGCCCAGGTCGGGCAGCTGCTCACCGCCGTGCGCACCCGGGCCACCTACGCCGGCGAGCACTGGCTCATCGAGGTCGCGACCGACCACGGCCACACCGACGCCGGCGGCCACGGCGGCAACTCGATCCCCGAGCGCCGTACCTTCGTCATCGCCAACGGCCCCGGCATCGCGGCCGGCCAGCGCCCGATCGACACCCGGCTCGTCGACGTCGCGGTGACCGCCCTCGGCCACGTGGGCGTGAGCGTCAACCCCGCGTGGAACCTGGACGGCCGCTCGCTGTTCACCACCCGCGCCGACGGCTTCGACGCCGCCTACCCGGCCCTGTCCGGTCGCGTCGACGAGACCGGCATCCCCGCGGGCGTGCCCGGCTTCACCCACACCGGCGCGGCCGGCTGGACCATCGACAACAGCCGCATGCCGACGGGCGGCGTGACGGAGTGGCGCGGCTGGGCACTGACCACCGACGAGTTCTGGACCCGGGCCGAGGCCGGCCAGTCCCGCGAGCTCGGCGTACGCGGCCGCGGCGTCATCGCCGTCGCCGACACCGACGAGTTCGCCGACAAGACCGGCGGCAACGCGTTCGACTCCGCACTGATCTCGCCCGCGTACTCCGTCACGGGCAAGACCTCGGTGACCCTGGCCTACACCACGCTGTACCGCCAGGAGGGCAGCCAGAAGGGCGACGTGCTCGTCTCGTTCGACGGCGGCCCGGCCACGACGGTGAAGGCCTACCGCGCGGACGCCATCGCCAGGGACGAGTCCCTCGGCGTGACCGTGCCCGCCGGCGCCCGCACGATGCGCGTGACCTTCCGCATGTACGACGCGAACAACAACTGGTACTGGATGCTCGACGGCGTCACCGTGCGCTGACGCTCTGAGAACGGCGCCGCCCGGCCATCGCGGCCGGGCGGCGCCACGGGCGGCCGTCGCGGATCAGGGCCAGCGCGAGCGCGACGGCCCCGGCCCCGCCGGCGACGGCCCACCCCCGGGCGCTGGCCGTCCAGTCGCCGAAGCCGCCACCGAACGCGTACGGGAAGACGGGCACGTGCCGCTCGAGCGGCCGGACCAACGCCCAGACCGTGACCGCGGGGACGACCGCGATCGCCCAGCGCTGCCCGGGCGTGGCCTCGCCGCGGGTCCGGCGCCAGGTGACCCACGCGGCCGCGATGACCGCGGCGGCGTAGCCCTGCCCGAGGACGGCCCAGGGGTGGCCGTACAGCTCGGCCCGTGCCCACCACACCGCCGCCGACCAGGCGGCGAGCAGCACCGCGATGCCGCTCGCCCGGGCCAGGGTGCGCCACGCCAGGCCGCGGGGCGCGGGGTCGACCACCGCGGCGGCCGGCTCGTCGAGGCACCAGCCGACCGCACCGGCGAGCAGGCCGACCGCGGTGCCCTGCAGGGGCCAGAGCGTCCAGTTGTCGTAGCGGACCGCCGCCAGCAGCCCGGCGATGAGCAGGGCGGCGACCGTGACGAGCGGCCAGGGCACGGCCCGCGCGGCGTGGCGCGGCATCAGACGTTCGGGCCGGCGAGCGGGTTGAACGCCGCGTCGGGCAGCCCGAGGACCATGGTGAGCACGAGGGCCAGCACCGCGGCGACGGTGGCCGCGGCGATCAGCAGGCGCAGCCGGGCCCGGTTCGACTCCGGGTCGTGGTAGACCGCGACGAGGAGGCCGAGCCCGCACAGGGCCAGCAGGTAGACGATCCACAGCAGCGGCGAGCCGGGCAGCGCGACCCAGTGGCCGGTGCCGCTGTTCCAGCCGAGGGGGCCGTACCAGTAGGTCCACGGCCAGATCACCCGCCACCGCCAGGTGGACTGGAAGTTGCCCTGCATCAGGATCGTGACCAGCACGACCAGCACGACCGCGAGCGGGGTGACGCCCCGGCCGGGCAGCCAGCGGGCGATGAGCAGGCCGAGCAGCGGCCCGCCGAGGGCCGGCACCACGCCGAGCGCGAACATCACCGCGAAGACGTGCCCGGCGCCGAACGGCCCGAACGGCACCGTCGACGGGGACGGCGGGTTGACCTGGTAGTCGACCAGGGCCGCGGCGTACCACACGAGGGCCGTCAGCAGCGGGACGACGACGGACGCGGCCAGGGCCGCCGTGCGGGTGCGCTCCGGGACGGCGACCGAACCGGCCGCGGCGGCCGCACGGTCGGACCGGCGGGTCAGCCCGGCCATGATGATCAGGCCGAGCACGCCGAGCAGCGCGGCCGGCCCGATCATGCTCATGGTCGAGGACTCGCCGCCGCCGGACGCCGCGGTGGGGTCGACGAAGCCGATGACGGTGACGACGGCGAGCAGGGCCGCGCCGAGCCAGTACAGCTTGGCGGTGAGGTAGTGGCGGATTTCCTGCCGGGCCAGGACGCCCAGCATGGGCTCGGTGGGTGTGACGGAAGCGGTCATGCCACGGCTCCTTCGGGGGCGGTGCTTCTGAGCAACAGGTACGCGTCCTCGACCGTGGGCTCGACGGTGGAGGAGCCGGCGGCGGGCCGGCCGCCGACCGATCGGATGAGCCCGGTGCCGGTCCGCCAGGTCTGCACCGCACCGGGGCTGGGCGCGGCGCCCTGATGCACCCGGCCGGCGGCCGTGGCGAGCAACTCAGGCACGGTGCCGTCGAAGCGCACCCGGCCGGCGTCGAGCACGACGACCCGGTCGCACAGCGCCGACACGTCCTCGGTCTGATGCGTCGAGATCAGCACGGTGCCCGGCCGGCCCGAGAGCAGGCCCCGCAGCGAGGCACGCTGCTCCGGGTCGAGGCCGGTGGTGGGCTCGTCGAGGATCAGCAGCGCCGGATCGCCCAGCAGCGCCTGCGCGATCGCCAGCCGGCGCCGCTGCCCGCCGGAGAGCGCCTTCACCTTGACCGTGGCGCGCTCGCCGAGACCGACCAGGCCGAGCACCCGGCGCACCTCGTCGTGCCGGCGCGCGGTGTCGGCCCACTCCTTGAGCACGGCGATGTAGTCGAGGAACCCGAACGCGGTCATGCCGCGGGGGAAGACGACCTCCTGCGGCAGGTAGCCGATCCGGCGGCGGGCCTCGGTGCGCTCGGCGTGCGAGCCGGTGACGGCGTGACCGGCCACGGTCACCGTGCCGGTGCTCGGCGCGAGCGCGCTCGACAGCACCCGCAGCATGGTGGTCTTGCCGGCGCCGTTGGGGCCGAGAAGCCCGACCACGCCCTCGTCGAGCCGCAGGGTCGTCGGGTGCAGCGCGACGGTCCGGCCGTACTGCTTCGAGACGTCGGTCAGGGTGGCGGTCATCGGGCGGCTCCATGGTTGGTGGTGACGTGCACGAGCACGACGGCGAGGACGGCCACGGCGAGGGCCGAGCCGGCCTGGCCGGCGGCGGTCGTCACGGCCTGGATGCCGCCGGCTCCGGCCGCGGCGGAGGCGGCGGCCAGCCAGCCGGCCGCCACGACCGCGCTGGCGACCCGGGCGGTGAGCCAGGTCAGCAGGATCAGCGTGGCCACGGTGAGCGCCAGACCCGGCAACAGCCAGGTGGCGAAGTAGCCGTGCAGCGCCGGGACGGCCAGGGCCGCCGCGACGGTCAGCGGCACCGCCGCGGTGAGCGCGGCCGTGGTGCGCAGCAGGGCGAGCCGCAGCTTGGAGAAGGGTGTGGTCGCGGTGACCTCGCGGAAGGGGTCGGTGGTGTCGTACGTCGCGACGACCGCCAGCACCGGGATCAACGGCGCGAGCAGCAGGAACAGCGCCGGCGGCCCGCCCGGCAGGCGCACCGGCGCGAGACCGGTGAGGAAGGCGCAGCACACCGCGGCGCCGACCGCCACCGACCAGGACAGCAGCAGGTCGCGGGCGGCCCCCACGACGACGAGGTCCGACTCCGGCACCCCGAGCCGGGCGAGCAGGCGCAGCGGCCAGGGTCGCCGGGGCCGGGTGACCTCGGCGTGCACCGCCGTCCAGAGTGCCCCGGCGTCGGGCACCAGCGGGCGCGCACCGGCGCGGCAGTCCGGGCATGCCGTCACGTGCTGCTCGAAGGCCGTCTCGGCCACCGGGTCGAGTTCCCCGGCCGCATACGCGCGCCAGGCCCGCTCGTCGACGTGCCAGCTCATGCGAGTCCTTCCATCAGCTGCCGGCGCAGGCGGGCCTTGGCCAGCCGCACCCGGCTCTTCACCGTGCCCTGCGGCACCCCGAGCAGCAGCGCCGCCTCCCGGGTGCTGAGCCCGTCGAGCACGGTCACCTGCAGCGCCTCGCGCAGCTCCGGCGACAGCCCGCGCAGGGCCGCGCCGAGATCGCCGTGCTCGACGGCGGCCAGCAGCTCGTCCTCGGCGCTGCGCAGGGTCGGCGACAGGGCGGCGACGACCTGCTGACTGACCGGCGTCGGCCCGCGCCGGCCCCGCAGCCGCGAGATCAGCTGCCGGATCGCGATGCCCCACAGCCACGCACCGACGTCGCCGTCGCCGCGGTAGTGCCGCGCCTGGCGCCAGACCGCGACGAACGTGTCCTGCAGGGCCGAGGCGGCGATCTCCTCGTCGGGGGTCCGCCGCCGCAGCCGCAGCGCGAGCCACGCCGAGTGCCGCTCGACGAGTTCGCGCAGCGCGCGTTCGTCACCGGCCGCGACCTGAGCCATCAGGTCGGCGTCGCTCGGCGGGGGCGTCTGCATGCCTCCACTGTCGCGACCGGCGGCCCGAGCGGATCACCACCGAGGCGACATTCTCCCGGCGGTCGCCGGCCTGTACCTGTCCGGCCGGGGACGGGCTCGGCCGTTCGGGCGACGCGAAATCCACCTGAAATGCGCGGAAATACCCAGGTCACCTGCGGTTGGACGGCCCGCCGAAACGCGTGAGATCCGCGTTGCCGGATGCATTGACGTGCCGTGAGTCACGGCTCTATCGTGAACCACCAGTTCACTGAGTGATCCGATCCAACGGTTCACTGAGTGAAACACTACCGCCGGACGACGGCTCCCGAGAGGTTTCGGAGAGTGCCTGCACATGACCGCGACAAAGATCGTTCCGCCGCCGACCTCGGCCGAGACGGGGCGCGCCCAGCGCGGGCGGCAGCAGTTGGCGCAGGGCCGGTCCCTTCGCGGACCTAACGTGAAGAAACACGTCATCAACATCGTCGGCTCGATCGGGGTCGTCGCGCTGCTCGCCGGGCTCTGGGAGGGGTACAAGGCGCTGGGCCAAGCGGTCGGCGACGTCATCCCGGGGACCAAGATCGGCTTTCCGGTGGCCACCGACGACCTGTCGATGCCCCACCTCTCGACGATCCTGCACTCGCTGATCGAGCCGGCCCGGCGCGGCGACTCGACGTCGCTGGCCGCGTACCTGATCGGCGAGACCACGGTGACGCTGCGCGAGGCCCTCTACGGCCTCGTCGCCGGCTCCGTGCTCGGCCTGCTGCTCGCGATCGTGTTCCTCAACGTGGTACCGATCAGCAAGGGCCTGATGCCGTGGCTGGTGGCCTCGCAGACGGTCCCGCTGGTGGCGATCGCCCCGATGATCGTGATCTGGGGCGGCAAGGCCGGTGCCCCGCCCTGGATCGCCGTGACCGGCATCGCCGCCTACCTGGCGTTCTTCCCGGTCACGATCAACACGCTGCGCGGGTTGAAGTCGCCGCAGAAGGTGCACCTGGAGCTCATGCACAGCGTAGGGGCCAAGCGCCTCCAGGTGCTGTGGTGGCTGCGCGTCCCGGCGTCGTTGCCGTTCGTGTTCGCCGGGCTCCGGCTGGCCGCGACGGCGAGCGTCGTGGGCGCGATCGTCGGCGAGCTGTCGGCCGGCACCGGTCGCGGCATCGGCCGGTCGATCCTCACCTTCGCCTACTACTACTCGAACGGCCCGGAGAAGCTCTACGCGGCCGTCCTCGTCTCCGCGGTCGCCGGCATCGTCTTCGTGCAGCTGCTGGGCCTGATCGAGCGATTCGCGCTCCGGCACCGCCATGCGTGAGCGGTCCAGCAAGAGCCAGAAGCCCATGGCTCGGACCGCGTCACCTGCGGACCGTCGCTCCCGCCAGGAATCCCGGCGTCCGCGGTGGCAAGACCGCACCGAACCTTCGACATGTGCCTGGAGTAGCTGATGACTGAGCCCGCCATCATCTCCGTCCGCGGAGTCAACAAAGAGTTCAACAGCGGCGGCAAGCGCTCGGTGACCGCGCTTCAGAACATCGACCTGACGATCGAGCGCGGCGAGTTCGTGTCGCTGCTCGGCCCGAGCGGCTGCGGCAAGAGCACGCTGCTGCGCGTGCTGGCCGACCTCACCGAGCCGACCAGCGGCACGGTGACGCTCAACGGCAAGACGCCCCGCGCCGCCCGCAGCGACCGCGACTACGGGATGGTCTTCCAGCAGGCCGGCCTGTTCGACTGGCGCAGCGTGCAGCGCAACGTGGAGCTGCCGCTGCAGGTCGCCGGGGCCGACAAGCCGACCCGCCGGGCCAAGGCGCAGGAGATGCTGGAGCTCGTCCGGCTCTCCGAGTTCGCCAAGCACTTCCCGTGGCAGCTCTCCGGCGGCATGCAGCAGCGGGTGGCGATCGCCCGCGCGCTCTCCGCCGACCCCGCGATCCTGTTCATGGACGAGCCGCTGGGCGCGCTGGACGAGATGAACCGGGAGCGGCTGCAGGGCGAGCTGCTGCGGATCTGGGCCGACACCCGGACCACGGTCGTGTTCGTCACGCACAGCATCTCCGAGGCCGTCTTCCTGTCCTCGCGGATCGTCGTCATGTCGGCCCGCCCGGGCCGGATCGCCGCGAGCATCGACGTGGACCTGCCGTACCCGAGGACCTCGGCCACCCGTACCACCGAAGCGTTCTTCGCCAAGGTGACCGAGGCACGCACGGCCCTGCACAGCGAGCTCGCCGAGCAGGCCGCCTGATGGCCGTCACCCAGGCCGTCCAGCCGTCCCGGCTACGGGCCCAGCTCGGCCGCGTCCTGCCGGTCGCCGTCACCGCCCTGGTGATCCTCGGCGCCTGGCAGCTCGCCGTCATCGTGTTCGACGTCCCGTCGTTCATCCTGCCGACGCCGACCGCGATCCTGTCCGCGTTCGCCGGCCAGTTCACCACGATCATGTCGGCCTCCCGGATCACCGTCGAGGCGGTCCTGCTCGGCCTGCTCATGGGCGTGGCCTGGGGCGTCGTGGTGGCGCTGGTGCTGAGCCGGTTCCCGAGCATGTCCGGGCCCGTGCTCACGGTGGCCGTCATCATCAACTGCGCCCCGATCGTGGCCCTGGCCCCGATCTTCAACAACTGGTTCGGCGTCACCAGCCTGGTCTCCAAGGCCGGCGTCGCCGCCGTGATGGTGTTCTTCCCCGTTCTGGTCAACACGACCCGGGGCCTGCTGCAGGTCTCACCCTTGCACCTGGAGCTCATGCAGTCGCTGGCGGCCAAGCCCCGACACGTGGCGCTGATGCTGCGGCTGCCCAACGCGCTGCCCTTCCTGTTCAACGCGCTGAAGCTCGGCTCCACCCTCGCCGTCATCGGCGTGATCGTGACCGAGTACTTCGGCGGCCCGAGCAACGCACTCGGCGTCTACATCGCCTCGCAGGCGTCGCTGCCCCGGTTCGACTACGCCTGGGCCGGAATCCTCGTGGCGAGCGTGCTCGGCCTGGCCATGTTCGGTGTCGTGTCGCTGCTGGAGCGCCTCCTCATGCCGTGGCACTCCTCGCTGCACGACGAGAACCCGTAGGCGTCACACCCCCGCAAACCCCCCAAACTCTTCTCTGCTTTGGAGTCAGCATGTTCCTTCGTAGACGGCCGGGCCGGTTAGCAGCCGGTCTGAGCGCCCTCACGGCCACCGCGCTGCTCGCGTCCGGCTGTGGCGGCATGTCCGACAGCGGCACGCAGGCCGCGTCCGACGCCGGCAAGGACTGCACGTCGAAGACCAAGGTCCGCGTCGTGCTCCAGTGGGTCGCCCAGGCCCAGTTCGCCGGCTACTACGCGGCGAAGGACAAGGGCTTCTACGACGCGGCGTGCCTGGACGTGACCATCCAGGAGGGCGGCGTCAACATCGTCCCCCAGCAGGTCCTCTCGTCCGGCAACGCCGAGTTCGCGGTCAGCCACGTCACCAAGACGATGGCGACCCGCGAGCAGGGCGCCGACCTCGTCAACATCGGCCAGGTCTTCCAGCGCGGCGCGTACCTGCAGGTCGCCTGGGCCGACTCGGGCATCAAGACCCTCGCCGACCTCAAGGGCAAGAAGACCGGCAGCTGGGGCTACGGCAACGAGCTGGTGCAGTACGCGGCGATGCGCGGCGCGGGCGTCGAGCCGACCAAGGACACCCAGATCATCCAGCAGCCGTTCGACATGTCGCTGCTGCTCAAGCGCGAGGTCGACAGCGCGCAGGCGAAGACGTACAACGAGTACGCCCAGCTGCTGGAGACCAAGAACCCGAAGACCGGCAAGCTGTACCAGCCGTCGGACTTCACCGCGATCAGCCTGCAGGACGCCGGCTACACCAGCCTCGAGGACGGCGTCTACAGCCGCGGGGACTGGCTCAAGGACCAGGCCAACCAGGACACCGCGGTGAAGTTCCTCAAGGCGTCGTTCCAGGGCTGGGCCGCCTGCCGCGACGACCTCAAGGGCTGCGTCGACATCGTGCTCAACCACGGCAGCGCGCTGGGCACCGGTCACCAGACCTGGATGCTCACCGAGGTCAACAAGCTGATCTGGCCGTCGCCGAACGGCATCGGCGCGATGGACCAGAAGTCGTGGGACTCCACCATCGACATCGCGATCAAGGGCGGCGTGCTCAAGAGCAAGCCGGACAGCAGCGCGTTCCGTACCGACCTGTCCGACAAGGCCCGCGAGGAGCTGAAGGCGTCCGGCGTGGACGTCGTGGGCAGTTCCTACAAGCCCGAGACGCCGACGATCACCGAGGGCGGCAAGTAGCCGCGCGGGATGCCGGGCGGGGTCACGGCCTCGTCCGGCATCCCGGTGGCCCGCCGCGCCTGCCAGGATGGCATCGAAAGAATTGCCGCTGACGATGACATGCGGATAACGGGAGGTACTCGATGGCATCTGGTGAAGCCGGGCTGGTCCGGCGCACCATCTGGCTGCTGCGCGCGGTGGCCGCCCACCCCGAGGGCGTCGGCCTCAGCGAGGTCGCGCGCGAGGCGGGCATCCCGAAGGCGACCTGCTACCGGGTGCTGACCGTGCTCGAGCGGGAGAGCTGGCTGACCCTCGACCCGGTGACGCGGCGGTACCGCGTGTCCCTCGGCCTGCTGTCCATCGTGGGCGGCCTGCTCGACGGCGGCGGCGCCTACGGCCACATGCGCGACGTCCTGCGCGGCCTGGCGGGGGAGACCCGGGAGACGGCGGGCTTCGACGTCCTGCTCGCCCCGAAGGTGATGGTCGTGGCCCAGGTGCCGGGACCCTCGCTCATCGGCCAGACCCTCAAGCCCGTGCCGCGGACCCAGCCCGTGTGGGCCACGTCCACCGGCAAGGTGCTGCTGGCCGCGCTCGACCCGGCCGAGGTCCGCGCCGACTTCGCCGAGGAGTTCGCCACCTACGCCCCGCCGGAGGTCGGCGACCTGGACGCGTTCATGGACTCGCTGGCCGCGGTCCGCGCCCGCGGGTTCGCGTTCGCCTACGACGAGCTCGAGGTCGGCGCGGCCTCCGTGGCCGCGCCGGTGCGAATCCGGGGCGCCACGCCGTACGCGGTCTGGATCGGCGGCCCCACCTACCGGCTCACCCGCGACAGCATCGACGACGTGGCGGAGTCGGTCATGAAGGCCGCCCGCCAACTCAGCGAGCTGCTCAGCAATACCGACATCGAGCTGCCCAGTGGGCTAGGCCGGCTGTAACGCCGGCGACGGACCGGACCGGCGACGACCGGCCGGTGGAGGAGGAAGCAATGGCCGCATTTGACGAGGCGCTGGCCGCGGCGACGGCGGTGGCCGGCCGGGTGCCGAAGGGCCTGTACATCGACGGCGAGTGGCGGGCGGCCCAGGGCGGCAAGGCCCTGGGCGTCGAGGACCCGGCGACCGGCTCGGTGATCGCGGATGTCGCCGACGCATCCGTCGCCGACGCGCTCGACGCCCTGGCCGCCGCCGACCGGGCCCAGCACGCCTGGGCCGCCACGGCACCGCGCGAGCGCGGCGAGGTGCTGCGCCGGGCGTTCGAGCTGATGGTCGAGCGCCGCGACGACCTGGCCCGGCTGATGACCCTGGAGATGGGCAAGGCCTTCGCCGAGTCGCAGGCCGAGGTCACCTACGCGGCGGAGTTCTTCCGCTGGTTCGCCGAGGAGGCCGTCCGCATCGACGGCGGCTACCTGCCGGCCCCGGCCGGCGGCTCCCGGGTGCTGCTCATGCGTCAGCCGGTCGGCCCGTGCCTGCTCATCACCCCGTGGAACTTCCCGATGGCGATGGGCACCCGCAAGATCGGCCCCGCGCTCGCGGCCGGCTGCACGGTCGTGGTGAAGCCGGCCAAGCAGACCCCGCTGTCGATGCTGGCGCTGGTGGCGATCCTCGAGGAGGCCGGCGTCCCGCGGGGCGTGGTCAACGTGTTCACCACCGCCCGCTCGGGCGAGGCCAGCTCGGCGCTGCTGGACGACCCGCGGCTGCGCAAGGTGTCGTTCACCGGCTCGACCGAGGTGGGCCGGACCCTGCTGGGCCAGGCCGCCCAGCGGGTGCTGCGCACGTCCATGGAGCTCGGTGGCAACGCGCCGTTCCTCGTCTTCGACGACGCCGATCTCGATCTGGCCATCGAGGGGGCCGTCCAGGCCAAGATGCGCAACGTCGGCGAGGCCTGTACCGCCGCCAACCGCTTCTATGTCCACCGCTCCGTCGCGGAGCGGTTCGTCGGCGGCCTGGCCGAGCGCCTGGGCCGCCTGCGCGTCGGGCACGGGCTCGACCCCGCGACCGAGGTGGGCCCGCTCATCGACGGCAACGCCGTGAAGTCGGTCGGCGAGCTGGTCTCCGACGCGACCGCGGCCGGCGCCCGGGTCGTGACCGGGGGAGCGGCCGTCGCCGGCGACGGCTACTTCTTCGCCCCGACGGTCCTGGCCGACGTGCCCGGCGACGCCCGGACGGTCCGCGAGGAGATCTTCGGCCCGGTGGCCCCGATCGTGGTCTTCGACGCCGAGGACGAGGCGGTCGGCCTGGCCAACGCCTCCGAATACGGCCTCGCCTCCTACGTCTTCACCGAGAACCTGGCCCGGGGCCTGCGCGTCAGCGAGCGCCTCGAGAGCGGCATGGTCGGGCTCAACCAGGGCGTCATCTCCAACCCGGCGGCGCCGTTCGGCGGGGTGAAGCAGTCCGGCCTCGGCCGCGAGGGCGGGCGGGTCGGCATCGACGAGTACCTGAACATCAAGTACACGGCCGTCCGGGCGGCCTGGTGACCGGCTTCATCCTGGCCGGCGTCCAGTGGGAACCGGTCCTCGGTGACGTCGGGGGAAACCTCGCGGCCTCGTCGGGCTGGATCCGGCGGGCCGCGGCCGAGGGGGCCCGGCTCGTCGTCCTGCCCGAGGCGTCCTCGGCCGGCTACGTGTTCGCGGACCGGGCGGAGGCGGCGAAGTACGCGGAGCCGATACCCGACGGTCCCACGAGCACCGGCTGGGCCGCGCTCGCGGCGGAGCTGGGGATCTGGATCGTCGGCGGCCTGACCGAGCTCGACGGGGACCGGGTCTACAACTCCGCGGTGGTGCTCGGGCCGGACGGCCACCTGGGCACGTACCGCAAGGCCCACCTGTGGAACGACGAGAAACGTATCTACGACCCCAACACGGCCGGCTTCCCGGTGTTCGACACCCCGCTGGGGCGCATCGGCGTCGGGATCTGTTACGACGCCTGGTTCCCCGAGATGTTCCGCAGCGCGGCCGTACAAGGTGCGGATCTTCTCGTGCTGCCGTCGAACTGGGTGCCCGTGCCCGGGCAGCCCGACACCGGGCCGGCGATGGCGCACCTGATGTGCATGACGGGCGCGCACAGCAACCAGTTCTACGTCGCCGGCATCAGCCGGATCGGCGTCGAGCGCGGGCAGGAGTTCGTCGGGCGGTCCGTGCTCGTGGGCCCCGACGGCTGGCCGCTGGCCGAGCCCGCGAGCCGCGACCGCGAAGAGTTGGTGCTGGCCGAGGTCGACCTCGTCGGCACCCGTCGGGAGCGCCGGGAGAACCCGTTCAACCAGCCTCTGGCTGACCGGCGCACCGACCTCTACTCGAGCTGAGCTTCGAGTCCTCACGGCTCTTGACAGTCCCCCGCAGTGTCTACAGTATTTGAACCGACGGTTCGTTGAATGAACCACAGAGGAGTGATCGTGATCAGGGTCCGGAAGATCGTTCGCCACCTCGAGGAGACCTGGCTCGAGAACGGTCAGGACGTGCAGCCCCGCCACCGCGTCGCGTTCGTCGGGGTCGTCATCGAGAACCCCTACCCCAGCGAGTACGTGCAGGATCTGGTGACCCTCGCCGACGAGCTGGGCGAGGAGATCGGCAGCCTCATCGGCCCGGCCTGCGTCGAGCTGCTGGGCGACGAGGTCGAGGCCTTCGGCAAGGCGGCGCTCGTCGGCATCGACGGGGAGCTCGAGCACGGCTCGGCGCTCATTCACAACCTGCGGTTCGGCAACATGTTCCGCAACGCGGCCGGCGGCACCGAGCTGCTCCCGGCGGCCGAGAAGGTCGGGCTCACCGGCAGCCCGATCGACATCCCGCTCAAGCACAAGCTGGACTCGAAGACCCGCTCGCACCACCAGACGGTGACGCTGCAGGTCGCCGACGTCCCGCGGCCCCGCGAGATCTTCGTGATCGTCGCCGCGGCGAACGCGGGCCGCCCGCTCGCCCGCCTCGCCACGTTCGGCGCCGAGGTCAAGGCCGGCGCATGACCATCACCGAGCACCAGATCGACACCGACGCCTGGACCGCGGAGCGGGTGAAGGCGGTCGACAAGGAGTACGTCATCCACTCCTGGTCGGTGCAGGGCTCGCTCGACCCGATCCCCGTCGCCGGCGGCTCGGGCTCGTGGTTCTGGGACTACGACGGCCGCAAGTACCTGGACTTCCAGTCGCAGCTCGTCAACCTGAACCTGGGCCACCAGCACCCCCGCCTCGTCGAGGCGATCCGCGCCCAGGCCGAGGAGCTGTGCTACATCGGCCCCGGCTTCGCGGAGCGCTCGCGGGCCGAGCTGGCCGAGCTGATCGCGCACCTGACGCCCGGCGACCTGAAGATGAGCTTCTTCACCACCGGCGGCGCGGCGGCCAACGAGAACGCGGTGCGGCTCGCCCGCCACGTGACCGGCCGGCACAAGATCGTCGCGCGGTACCGCTCGTACCACGGCGCCACCGCCGGCGCGATGTCGCTCACCGGCGACCCGCGCCGGTGGGCCGCGGAGCCGGGCATCAGCGGCGTGGTGCGGATGCTCGACCCGTACACGTACCGCTGCCCGGCCGGGCACCCCGACCCGTGCCCGGTCTGCTCGGGCGGGCCGCACCTCGAGGAGATCCTGCAGTACGAGAACCCCGAGACCGTCGCCGCCGTCATCGTCGAGCCGGTCACCGGGACCAACGGCCTGATCTACCCGCCGGACGGGTACCTGCAGTCGCTGCGCGAGGCCTGCGACCGGTACGGCATCATCCTGATCTTCGACGAGGTCATGGCCGGCTTCGGCCGCACCGGCGAGTGGTTCGCCTGCAACCACTGGAACGTCACGCCCGACATCCTCATCACCGCCAAGGGCCTGAACTCGGGCTACGTCCCGCTCGGCGCGATGACGGTGAACGAGCGGATCTCCGAGTGGCTGCGGACGAACATGTTCTGGGGTGGCATGACCTATGCCGGTCACCCCCTCGCGTGCGCGTCCGGCGTGGCCTCGCTGCGGATCATGCAGGACGAGGGCGTCGTGGACAACTCGCGGGCGATGGGCGAGCGCCTCGGCGCCGGCCTGGCCCAGCTGGCCGAGCGGCACCCGAGCATCGGCGACATCCGCGGCCGCGGGCTCTTCTACGGCGTCGAGCTGGTGAAGAACCGCGCGACCAAGGAGCCGCTCGTCCCGTTCAACGCCAAGGGACCCGCGGCCGCCCCGGTGGGCAAGCTGCTCAAGGCGGCGATGGAGCGGGGCGTGTACCTCACCGCCAACTTCAACGTCCTGCGCCTCACGCCGCCGCTGGTCATCAACGCCGCCGAGATCGACCTGGCGCTCGGCGTGCTCGACGAGGTCCTCGCCCTCGCCGACGAGCACTACCAGGGCTGAACTGGAGAGATGGCTATGGGATCGACACTGATTCGCGGCGGTACGGTCGTCAACGCCGACGCGGCCATCCGCGCCGACGTGCTCGTGCGCGACGGCCGGATCGTCGCGCTCGGTATCGGTTCGGACTGGACCGCCGACACGGTCATCGACGCGACCGGCATGCTCGTCATCCCGGGCGGGATCGACGCGCACACGCACCTGGAGTACCCGATCGACGGGTTCACCACCAGGACGGCCGACGACTTCTACACCGGGACCGTCGCCGCCGCGCACGGCGGCACCACGACGATCCTGGACTTCGTCAAGAAGGAGCCGGACCGGTCGCTGTACGACACGTACCTGCGCCGCCGCGACGCGGCCCAGGAGCGCTCCGTCGTCGACTTCGGTCTGCACGCCATCGTCCCGCCCCGCGCCCAGCAGCCCGACGTGCTCGACGACCTGCGCCGGCTCGCCGGCGAGGGGGCGGCCAGCTGGAAGTTCTTCATGGCCTACCCGGGCACCCAGATGGTCGACGACGGCGAGCTGCTGGAGGGCTTCGACCTCGCCCGCGAGCTCGGCGTGCTGCCGATGGTGCACGCCGAGAACGGGCACATGGTGGCCCGCGAGACCCAGCTGCTCATCGACCGCGGCGACACCGCCGAGCACTTCCACGCGACCGCGCACGGCCACGAGTCCGAGGCCGAGGCCGTGCACCGCGCGATCGTCCTCGCCGAGTCCGTGGGGGCGCCGCTGTACGTCGTGCACGTCTCCAGCGCCGCCGCGGCCGACGAGATCAGCCGGGCCCGGGCCGACGGCCGCCGGGTGTGGGCGGAGACCTGCCCGCAGTACCTGCAGGTGGCCTACGAGGACTACGAGGGCCTCGGCGAGAAGGCCGCCGCCTACCTGTGCTCGCCGCCGATCCGCGAGCGCAGCAACCAGGAAGGCCTGTGGAAGGCGCTCGTCACCGGCGCGGTGGCGACGGTCGCGACCGACCACGCGGGCTTCTGCATGCACCAGCCCGACGACCTGCCCCCGCAGAAGCTGCGCAGCCCCGGCTACTTCCCCAAGGTGCCCAACGGGGTGCCCGGCATCGAGGACCGGCTCATGGTGCTCTGGGAGGGCGGCGTGGCGAGCGGGCGCTTCGACGCCTGCCGCTTCGTCGACCTGGTGTCGACCCGGCCGGCCAAGCTCTTCGGCCTGTTCCCCCGCAAGGGGATCGTCGCCGTCGGGGCCGACGCCGACCTGGTCGTGTGGGACCCGAAGGCCGACCACGTCATCACCACCGAGAACACCCACATGCGCACCGACTACAACCTCTACGACGGGATGCGGGTCACCGGCAAGCCGGTCCACGTCCTGTCCCGCGGCGACCACCTGGTCGGGCCCGACGGCTCCTTCGACGGCGCCGCGGGCCGCGGATCCTTCGCCGAGCGCGGCGCGCCGCACCTCTTCTGAACGGGATTCTGAACGGAGCGTTATGAAGATTCCTCTTGGCATCCACGTCGGTGAGCGGCTCAGCCTCGAGCAGACCTACTGGCAGGCCGAGTTCGCCGACCAGAACGGCTTCGAGTCGGTCTGGGTCGCCGAGGGGCGCCTCGCCCGCGACGGCATCGTGCCGGCCGCGATCATCGCGAGCAAGACCCGCCACGTGAAGATCGGCACCGGCGTCGTCAACAACAAGAGCCGCAACGCCTCGCTCATGGCGGTCACCTTCAAGACCCTCGACGAGGTCGCGCCCGGCCGCGCGATCCTCGGCATCGGCGCCTGGTGGGAGCCGCTGGCCACCAAGGTCGGCCAGCCCCTCGTCAAGCCGATCGCGTCGATGCGCGAGTACATCACCGTCCTGCAGTCGTTCTTCCGCAACGAGCTCGTCGAATTCGAGGGCGACTTCGTGCAGATGCGCGGCGTGCGGTTCGACAGCATGTACCGCGAGAACAAGCCCGTCGACATCCCCATCTACATCGGCGCCGTCGGCCCGAAGATGCTCGAGCTGGCTGGTGAGATCAGCGACGGCGTGCACATGGACTTCCTGCTGCCGCCGTCGTACCTCGTCGGCGCCCGCGCGGCGATCGAGCGCGGCCTCGCCAAGCGCACCGACGGCAAGCAGGACATCGACCTCACCCAGATCGTCTCGTGCAGCATCAACGACGACGACCCGCAGGAGGCCATCGACGCCTGCAAAGCATTCCTGACGCTGTACCTGTGCCAGCAGCCCCACATCGCCGAGCACTGCGGCGTCGAGCGCGAGCTGGTCGACCGGCTCCAGGAGATCGCCGGCTGGCCCGCGACCCCCGAGGACATCAAGCGCGCGATGCAGCTCGTCCCCAACAGCCTGGTCCAGAACGTGACCGCCTGTGGCTCGACGGACGACGCGTTCGAGAAGCTGATGTCGTACCACGAGGCCGGCGTCCGCAGCCCCATCATCTCGACGCTGGGCGACAAGGAGCAGACCCTCACCCGGCTCGCGCAGGCGGCCAAGGCATGAGCCTCACCACGATCGCCGTCATCGGCGGGACCGGTCCCCAGGGCCGCGGCCTGGCCTACCGCCTGGCGCGCGCCGGACACTCCATCGTGCTCGGCTCCCGAGACGCTTCGCGTGCTTCGTCGGCTGCGGTGGAGCTGGTGCACGAGCTCGAGATCGGCTCCGTGGAGTCGCGCCGCGTGGCCGGGCACATCACCGGCGCGTCCAACCTCGACGCGGCCGCCTCCGCCCCCGTCGTGCTGCTCGCCGTGCCCTACGACGGGCACACCGAGCTGGTGTCGTCGCTGGCCGGTGCCCTGGCCGGGAAGATCGTCATCAGCTGCGTCAACCCGCTGGGCTTCGACAAGCAGGGCCCGTTCGGCCTCGACGTCCCCGCGGGCAGCGCCGCCGAGGAGGCCGCGTCCCTGGCCGCCGGCGCCACGGTGGTGGGCGCGTTCCACCACCTCTCGGCCCCGCTGCTGCTCGACCCGGACGCGGACCTGAGCCACGAGGACGTCCTGGTGTGCGGCGACGACCGCGAGGCCAAGGAGCTCGTCATGGGCCTGGCCGCCGACGTGACCGGCGGCCGGGGCGTCGACGCGGGCCGGCTGCGGCTGGCCCGTCAGCTGGAACCGCTGACCGCCGTGCTCATCTCGGTGAACAAGCGGTACAAGACCCGGTCCGGGGTGTCCATCACCGGCCTGACCCAGGCCTCCCACGAGAGGGTCCCAGCGTGAAACTCGCCGCACTGCAACTGCAGGCCTCCAACGACCGCAAGGAGACGATCGGCCGCGCCGCCGACCTGATCGACGACGCCGCCGGCCAAGGCGCCCGGATCCTGCTGCTGCCGGAGCTCTTCGCCGTGCCGTTCGTCCAGCCGGAGCCGGACCTCGACTACTTCGAGCTGGCCGAGCGCATCGACGGGCCCTCGAACCAGATGGCCGCCGAGCGCTCGCGGCAGCACGGCATGACGATCGTCTCGTCGATCTTCGAGGCCGCCGACGTGCCGGGCGTGTACTACAACTCGGCCTGCACCTATGTGGCCGGCGAGCTGAAGTCGGTGTACCGCAAGTCGCACCTGCCGTTCTCCAACGGCTTCCCGGAGAAGTTCTACTTCCAGCCCGGCGGCACGGAGCCCGAGGTCGTCGACACCGGCGAGACCGGCGTGGGCACCATCATCTGCTACGAGCGCCACTTCCCCGAGCTGAGCCGCATCGTGGCCCTGCGCGGCGGCTCGGTGCTCTGCGTGCCGGTCGCCTCGGCCAGCGCCCCCATGCGCGAGGTGTTCCAGCTGGAACTGCGCGCCCACGCGGTGTTCAACGGCCTGTTCGTGATCTGCTCGAACCGGGTCGGCAAGGAGGGCGTCAAGGACTACTTCGGCCTCAGCGCCGTCTACGGCCCGGACGGCGACGTGCTGGCCGAGGCGGCGGACGGCGCCGACGGCCTGGCGGTCGCGGAGGTGGACCTGAGCCTGATCGACCGCACCCGGCGCAAGCGGCCGTTCCTGCGGGACCGGCGGCCCGAGCTCTACTCGCGCCTGACGAAGATGGGCCCGACGGCCTGACCCCAAGCCGGTGCGGCGCATGCGATGTTCGTGCCTCATTGCATGCGCCGTGCCGCTCCACCCGACGTCGACGTTGACTAACCGCGCTCGAGCAGGCGATCCCACTCATCGGTCCGCATGAGCATCACCATGCGGTGCGTTCCGTCCAATGTCGTCACCCAGCTCGCCGGATCGTGCAGCGCGTCGTGGAGCTGGCTGGGAGTCATTGGCTCCGCGTCATCCCACCGCCCGGTGACCGGCTCACGAATTTCGATCCAGTCACGGTCGATCATGTCCGCGACCACGTTCGCGAAGTGCGGGATCAGCCGTCGCTTGGCGTCGTCGTCGAGATTCGACGAGCGACTGGGGTCTCCCGTCTTCGCCCGCTGCAGGCGTGCGCCGTACTCGTCCATGACGTTGTTGAGGTATGCCTCGTCGTAGGCGTTGCGCATCACCGCGTACTGCTCCACCGTCAGCTGATCCCACATTGTCACGTTCCGATCATGCCGGATGGACGATCGAGCGCTCATCGCGGCCGCACGCTTGGGGCATGAGTCGGTGCGTGACCACCCGGCGGCGCGTCACGGGGCGAAGCGGTCGACCTGCTCCTGGATCTGGCCGGCGAAGCCCTCCGCCATGGCGAGCTGGTCGCGCAGGGTCTGCACGCGGGCCTGGGCGGCCTGGTGGAACCCGTGCAGCCGGTCCAGCAGCGCGGCGCGGACCTCGCCGGCCGGTGCCGGTTCGGCGGCGAGGGAGTCGAGGATGTCGAGCAGGTCGCGCATCTCCTCGAGGCTGAAGCCGAGCGGCTTCATGCGCTTGACGACGGCGAGGCGGGCGAGGTCGGGCTCGCTGTAGAGGCGGAACCCGCCCTCGCTGCGCGCCGAGGGGATGACGAGGCCGGCCTCCTCGTAGTGCCGGATGGTGCGGATGCTCAGCCCGACCCGTTCGGCCGCCTCGCCGATCTGCATGTGCCGTCCCGTCATGCTTGCCAGTGTGCCGGGCGCCCCGCGACCGCCCGTCGTCAGCCGCCCGTCGTCAGTGGCCGTCGTCAGTGGGCCGCGACGAGGTTGCCGGCGAGGGTGTCGTGCATGCGGGCGCTCGCCTCGTTCAGGCCGACGATCTCGGCCGTCTTGCCGCGCGCGGCGTACTTGGTGGTGATCGCGTCCAAGGCCGCGACCGAGGACGCGTCCCAGATGTGGGCCGCTGACAGGTCGATGATCACGGTCTCCGGGTCGCCGGCGTAGTCGAACTGGTGGACCAGATCGTTGCTGGAGGCGAAGAACAGCTCGCCTCGCACGGAGTACACGCGGGTGCCCTCGTCCGGGTCGAGCACGCTGGTGACCGTGGTGAAGTGCGCGACCCGCCGGGCGAAGATCACCATCGCGGCGAGCACGCCGAGGACGACCCCGATCGCGAGGTTGCGCGTGGCCAGCGTCGCCGCCACGGTGACCGCCATGACGATCAGCCCGCCCCACGGCATGCGCTTGAGGGTGGCGGGGGCGATGCTGCGCCAGTCGAACGTCGACACCGACACGACGATCATCACGGCGACGAGGGCCGCCATCGGGATGACCGCGACCACGTCGCCGAGCGCGACGACCAGGATCAGCAGGAACGTGCCGGCCAGGAACGTCGACAGCCGGGTCCGGGCGCCGGACGCCTTCACGTTGATCATCGTCTGGCCGATCATCGCGCAGCCGCCCATGCCGCCGAAGAAGCCGGTGACGATGTTCGCCACGCCCTGCCCCCACGACTCGCGGGTCTTGTTCGAGCGGGTGTCGGTGACGTCGTCGACGAGCTTCGCGGTCATCAGCGACTCCATCAGCCCGACGAGGGCCATGGCGAGCGCGTACGGGGCGATGAGCGTCAGCGTGCCCCACGTGAAGGGCACGTCCGGCAGCGCGAGGACCGGCAGGCTGTGCGGCAGCGCGCCCTCGTCGCCGACCGTCGGCACGGTGACGCCGGCGACGGCGGTGAACGCGGTCAGCGCGACGATCGCCACCAGCGGCGCCGGCACGGCCCGGGTCACCTTCGGCAGCAGCGCGATGATCGCCAGGGCGGCCGCGACCAGCGGGTACACCATCCACGGCACGCGGATCAGGTGCGGCAGCTGCGCGGTGAAGATGAGGATCGCGAGGGCGTTGACGACGCTCACGCCGCGGCAGCGTACCGGCACGCGACCACCGTCGGCGCGCCACCGTCGAAGGCGGCGGCATCCGTTCATGCCGGGGATCGCGCGTGCAACCGGCACCCCGAGCATCGAACCCGCCGACAGACCGAACAGCACCAGGCCCATCGCGGTGGTGGAGGCTGCCGGGTGGCGATGGGGTCAGGGGTGCCTTTCGGAAGGGTCGAACGGCCGATCGGCCGGGGACGTACCGGGGATGAGCCGGCCGACCGCATCTTGAATCTTGCGGGCGTCGATCGGCCGGGTGGACAGCGTCGCGTGGAGCACCAGGCCCTCGATCAGCGCATCCAGGGCCTCGGCGGTGCCGGGGTCGAAGTGCCGCTGCAGCGCGCGTCGGCTGCGATCCATCCATGCCTGGGTGATGTCGCGCAGACGTGGATTCCGTGCCGCGGCGGCGTAGAGCTCATAGGTGAGCACCGCACTGCGCTGGTTGTCGGCCAGGTCGGCCAGCATCGACTCGACGACGTTGGCGCGGGCGTCGGTCCCCGGCTCGATCGCCGCCATGCGTTCCTCGAATGCCGTCGCCATCGTCTGGGCCAGGTGGGTGAAGGCGGACGTGAGGAGGTCGTCGAGGCCGGCGAAGTGGTAGCTGACCGAACCCAGCGGTACATCGGCGGCGGCCGCCACCTGCCGGTGGGTGGTGCCGGCAACACCACGGGCGGCGATGACGTCGAGCGTGGCCTCGACCAGCCGTTGCCGCCGGTCCGGCTCGTACCGGCGGCGAGCCTTGCCGGAGGGTTGCTGCCTGGCGGTCATTCGTCGTGGACGGAACGGACCACGCGCGCCGGATTGCCCACCGCGACGACGTCGGCGGGAACATCCTTGGTCACGACCGCGCCGGCGCCGATCACCGAGTTGTCGCCGATGGTCACACCCGGGCAGATCACCGCCATACCACCGATCCACACGTTGTCGCCGATCGTGATCGGCAGGGCCGCCTCCCACTTGGCGCGGCGCGGCTCCGGCGCGATCGGGTGCGTCGGGGTCAGCAGCTGCACGTTCGGCCCCATCAGCACGTCCTGCCCGATGCGGATCTGTGCCACATCCAGGGCCATCAACCCGAAATTGATGAACGTGCGGTCGCCGACGTGCAAGTGGCTGCCGTAGTCGACGTGCAGGGGTGGGCGGATGTCCACATCGGCGCCGATCGAGCCCAGCAACTGCTCCAGCAGCTTCCGGCGGGCGTCCGGGTCCTGTGGGTCGCTGTCGTTGAATGCCTTGGTCAGCACCATCGCCTGGCGCATCTCGGCTTCCAGCTCGGGATCGGCACCCCGGTACAGATCGCCGGCCAGCATGCGTTCCCGCATGGACCGCAGGTCGCCCTCGGCGGGGTCGGAAAAGGCCATGCGTACGATCGTACACTGAATGTACGTACGTACGCATGAGGGCCCGAATCAGTGCATCCGGCTCGGCGTCGACCTGGCGGTCCCGCCCGATGACGCCGGCCTGGTGTGGTTCGCGAAGAATTGAGGCCGTCTGTCGTGTTGGGCGTTGCGCCGGTCGTCTGCATGGTGAGCGAACCAGGCCCGCGCCGGTCCGATATGGCAGCGGTGCGGCCGAGTTGGACAGCGATGGGAGATGCCGTGGCCGAGCAGGCGACGAAGCGGGAGTTGCACCGCGCGCTGGTGGAACGGGTCCGTGATGGTGCGGGCCGGTCGTCCGCCGAACAGCGCGCGCAGGCGTTCGCGGGCGAGGGTCTCGCCGGGCCGCTGGATGCGTTGATCGGCGGGGTCGTGACGCGACCGGTGCGGGTCAGCGACGCGGCCTTTGCCGCGGCGAAGGCGGCGGGCGTCACCGACGACGAGCTGTTCGAGCTGGTGGTGTGTGCCGCCGTCGGTCACTCGTCCCGGTTGTACGCGGCCGGGCTGGCGGCGCTGGCTGAGGCGTGCGGGGACGGGGCGGTGTGATGCGTCTCGACGTCCTCAACAGCGGGTACGGGCCCGGCACGAAGCTGTTGTTCGCGATGATCAGGCTGTTCTCCGGGCATCCGGTGCCGGACGCGGCCCGGATCGTGTTCTACCGCCCCGATTTCTACGGCAATCACGCGAAGGCGTTCACCCACGCGGCGATGCGCGGGCCGTCGACGTGGTCGGTGGCCGACCGGGAGCTGACGGCGGCGTACGTGGCGAACCTCAACGGGTCGGCGTTCTGCATCGCCGCGCACACCGCGACCGCCCGGCAGGCGTACCAGAACGGGCCGATGGTCGCCGCGGCCCTGGCGGACCTCGAGTCGGCGCCGATCGCCGAGCCGCTGCGGGCGACGCTGCGGATGCTCGGCAAGCTGCTCGTGGAGGGCGTGGTCGACGCCGCGGACATGCGGGCCGTGCTCGCCGCCGGCGCCAGCCGCGAGCAGGTCGAGGACGCCCTCGCGGTGTGCGCCGCGTTCGACACCACCGCCCGGCTCGCGGACGCGTTCGGGTTCGAGGTGCTCGCGCCGGAGGGGTTCGAGGCCGGCGCGAAGTACCTGCTGAGGCGCGGCTACAAGTAGGGCCGGTCAGCCGAGCCGGCGGTGCAGGAGCCGCTGTTCGGCCCGGTTGGCGGTGAGCTGGAGCGCGCGTTCGTCAGCGCCGGTTGTACCGGCGCACCAGAAGGAAGACGACGACGGCGATGACTGCGATACAGCAGAACCCTGGCGTTGCATAGCCGAGCGCGTAGGCGATGTCCTGGGCGCTGCCTGTGGCGGTGTCCGTCGCAGTCTCGGCCCAGGCGGGATCGCCGACGGCGGTCGAAGCGGCGAGACCGGCGGTGGCAGCGCAGAGGTATGCCAGCAGGACACGGAAGATCATGGTCGGGCAGCGTAGATCCTCGATCTCGCCGACGCAATCGGTAAACGTCTGCGCCTCAACCGAAGCCTCGCGCTCCTGCCGCCGGCTCGCGACCGCCGTCTCGTCGCGTTCGACCGCACGGTGCGCGGGACTTGGACCGGCCAGCCGATCCGGTGCTGGCCATGGCACCGGCGGCGCCGCGAGCCGGGGACGTCAGCATCGATCGATGATTTGGGCGGCCGGTGCGCGGCGCGGGCCGGACGGCGGCGCGGTGGCGCGGCCGAGGCGCAGCAGCAGGTACGGGTAGCCGACGCAGCCGATCATCACCTGGACCGCCTGCCGCGTGGAGACCACCTCGACGGCCGCGCTGAGGGGTAGGACGGAGACGCCGGCGGCGGTCGCGGTCAGCCAACCGGCGGACAGGGCCTCGCCCGCGCGCAGCCAGTCCTCCGGCTCGTCGGTGTGGCCGTACAGCAGCGCGAACGTCGCGCCGCGGCCATCGGTGAGGCCCACCGGCCCCGCGCCGGTTGAGCGGTCCGCCGGCCCGGCCGGTGCTGGGCGGCCGCCGGAGGCGACCCGGGCAAGCTCGAGCACCTCGTCCGGGTAGAGCACGTGGAGCGACGTCTCCTCGGCCCGCACCGCGGAGGTGACGGCCTTGAGCTGCGCGGCAGCGATCGGCGCGCCGGTAACCGGCGTCCGGTCGGTGCGGCGCAGGGGGATGCTGCTCATGAGCGGCGCATCCTCCGGCTCGGCCGGCGAGCGCTCCTCGAGCCGCAGCGACGCGAGCCTGTCCGGGTCGGCGGGGTCAGGCCGGCGGTTCGTCGTGAGCCGCCAGCCCGCCGCCGCCAGCGCGATCCGGGCATGATGCAGGGCTGCCCCGCAACTGATGATCGCCAAACGGCCGTCGACGTCGACGTCATGGTCGACGCGGGTGCGGTCGAGGTGCAGGGCAAGCGTGTTACCGGTCAGCCGCCACCGCCACGGCTGGCTGTCGAGGATCGAAGGCGCGAACCCGGCCGCGTTGGCCGCGGCCAGGAGCGCATGGACCACGGCCTGGACGCCGATCGGGTGGATCGTCGCACCGGCCGGTGCCGCCGCACCCGACTTCACATTCGCCGGACCTGTCGAGTCGTGCCGACGATCGGGCCTGGGTTTGAACTGCATGACCTGCATTGGGCAGAGACCTCCGGACCAGCGCCGCAGAAACGGCGGGTGAAGGCGAGAAGGAGTAGTCGCCCCGGCCACATGCGGCCGCATGACCACGGGCCGCGGGCTCAGCCTACGCCTGTGCGCGCGCAGACCCTGTGACGACCGTCGCCTTGGCTCCCGCGGCGTTCGGAACGCCGGAGCGCGTCCGCATCCGCCGCGAGGGGGCGAACCGGCAGCACGGGCCGGCCGCGGCTGTTGCCGGCCGACCCTCGGCCGGCCGGCAACGTCGTCAGCGGCCGGTGGGCGGGATCAACGAGGTGGTGTTGGAGGCGTGCTTGGCCTTCTTCGCGGCCCGCTTCTCCTTGAGCGTCCTGGCCTCTTTCTTGCGGTCTTCCTTGTGTACGGATCTACGCGCCATGGTGACCTCTCGCAATTGTCGAAGGCTGGGCACGAGCTCAGCCGGCGGCTGAGTCCGGATCGAGGCCGGGGAGGACGGGATCGGCGGCGGAGTCCAACCGCTGCGCGTGCTGCAACGCCGACAGCAGCGCGAGCGTCGACTCGGCGCCCTGGTTCTCGTTGCGCCCGGAGACGGTCAGGCCGTCGCAGCCGCCGCCGGTCGCCGGGTCGTGCAGCGGCAGGCCGTTGTCATTGGCGCCGGCGAACCAGTCGATCGCCGAGGCCAGGCCCCGCTCCCATCGTGGGTCGGCGCTGACGGTCATCGCGCGGGCGCACGCGTCGGCCATCGCGGCGGCCTCGATCGGCTGCTGGTCGAAGGCCGGGGGGCCGTCGTGCGGGCCGGCGCCGCCGACCGGGGTGCAGGACAGGTGGCCGTCGTGGGTCTCCCGCTCCAGCAGCCAGCCCAGCATGCGCAGTCCGTCGGCCGACGCCTCGCCGCCGGCCGCGATCAGGGTCTCCGCCAGGGCCGCGTTGGCGTAGGTGAGGCGGGGCTCCGGCCATGGCCACGCCGGGTCTGGCGGTACCGCGCCGATCGTGACCACCGCGTCGTGTAGCAGCCAACGGGCGGCGGAGTGATTCGGCCGCGAGTCGAGGATCTCGGCGGCACCGAGCGCCGCGAACGCCATCGCCCGCGGCCAGCGGGTGCGCCGGTGTGCGCCGGTTTCGAAGCACGACAAGGCGGTCTCGCGCATCGACGGCAGTGTGCTGCGGGCCGCCGCGGTGCCGAGGCCCCACAGTGCCCGGCCCCACCAGTCACCGACCGCCGGCTCGTCCTGCCACCGCCGGTCCGGCCCGAGCCGGTTGCGGAACGCGCCGTCGGAAGCCTGGGCCTCCATGAGGAACGCCAGGTACCGCTCGGCGAGGTGGAGCAGGTCCGGCGGCGGGTCCGGCTCGCGGCAGATGACCAGCAGACCGCGGGCGACGTCGTCGACGCAGTACCCGTGAGACGTCCGCGGCGTGCTGTACTCGGCATGTTCGAACAGGCCCGCGTCGTCACTGAGCCGGTGCAGGTGTGCGAACGACACCCTTGGGCGACGAGTCCCCGCGGACCGCACCGCTGCGGCGAGCGCGGAGCCGTCCGGAACGGTCATCGCGGAGGACCGGAACCAGCGGCGAAATTAGACATGACCCACCTTCCAATGGCGGGTGCGGCGCCGACCGGCGAGCGCAGATGGCTTCCCCGGCGCTGGTCATTCGGTGCGAGCACCATGCGACGGCGATCGTGGCGGCCATCGCTCCGGCGTCTGTCGAGACGACAGATCAACGGTTCCCACCGTACACGCCGTTGCGACGCGCGCCACCTGCCCGGTCGTGGCAGTGTCCGGACGCCTGACGCCGAACGTCGAAGATCCCGGTGGCTCCGCTCGGTCGGCTGGCTCCGGTCCGCCGATGTACCGTGAAGGTGTGCCGCCCACCGGACGGCTGTGCCGGTGCTGTGATGGATCGTCCATTGTAGACGGTGGACCGGTGCCGCGATCCGCCGAAGGGACACGGGCCATGATCGTCGAGCCTCCAACGTGCTTGTTGTATCTGCTCACCGTTGGCCGGGACAAGGAACTCGTGCTGCGTGTGCACGGGACCGATCTCTCGCTGGAGCAGCTCACAGCGTGGATGACCGAGGAGTCCGTGCAGCCGCTGACGGTGTCGCGGTTCGGTGACGAGCAGACCTCGACGCTGCTGCTGAACTTCCGGCACGTGGTCGGAGCGCGGCTCGCGCCGTACAGCGATACGCGAACTGGCTCGTTCTGACCCGCTCGGCCACGTGCTACGGTGAGTAGCGTTGACCCGCCTCGATCGATACTCCGGGTTGGCGGCGGCGGATCGTCGTCTCGATGGTGTTCGCACCGAATGACCAGCGCCGGGTAAGCCATCTGCGCTCGCCGGTCGGCGCCGCACCCGCCATGAAAGGTGGGTCATGCCAGGAATGCCCAGCCACCGCTCCATCAACACCGATCTGCGGCCGGACGGCCGTGTCGCATGACCATTTCCTTCGGATTTCTCAGCACCTACCCGCCGACCCAGTGCGGACTGGCGACGTTCACGGCATCGCTGCTGGGTGCGCTCACGTCGCCGATCGGCGGGGACCGCGCGGGCGTCGTGCGTCTGGTGGAGTCCCCGGTGTATGCGGACCGCCCCGAGGTCGTCGGGCATCTGCTGGTGAACGCCTCCGGAGCCGAGACGTCGGCGGCCGCCATGCTGGATCGCCACGACGTCGTGATCGTCCAGCACGAGTACGGGATCTTCGGCGGGGCCGACGGAGAGAACCTGCTGCCGCTGCTGCGCCGGCTCCGCACCCCGGTGATCGTGGTCCTGCACACCGTGCTGGCTCGGCCCACCGTGCACCAGCGGGAGGTGCTGGAGCAGGTCGTCGCGCTGGCCGGCGCCGCCGTGACCATGACCGAGGCGGCCCGCGCGCGGCTGGTCCTGCAGTACGACGTGGACCCGGACAAGATCACGGTCATTCCGCACGGTGCGCCCGAGCGACCGCCACTGCGGCTGCTCAGCACCAAGGGCGAACCCACGATCCTGACGTGGGGGCTGCTCGGTCCGGGCAAGGGAATCGAGTGGGCGATCGGCGGTCTGCGGCTGGTGCGGCACCTGCTGCCGCGCCCCCGGTATGTCATCGCCGGACAGACCCACCCCAAGGTGCTCATCGAGCAGGGCGAGGCGTACCGGCTCATGCTGTACGCCCGGATCCGGGCACTGGGCCTCGGCGGCCTGGTCACGTTCGAACGCGCCTACCTCGATCAGGTCCGCCTCGACCGGCTGATCGGGCGCGCAGATGTGGTGCTGCTGCCGTACGACTCCCCTGACCAGGCCACCTCCGGCGTCCTCGTCGAGGCGCTGGCGGCGCACAAGCCCGTCATCGCCACCGCCTTTCCCCATGCGCAGGAGCTGCTCGGCGACGGCGCCGGTCTCCTCGTGCCACACCGGGACCCTTCGGCGATCGGCGCCGCAATCAAGCGCGTGCTCACCGAGCCCGACCTGGTCGCCGACATGTACGACAAGGCCCGGCAGATCGCGCAGGGTACGCAATGGAGCGCCGTCGCCGCGCGCTACCGCAAGCTCGCGGCGACACTCCTGAGCCGGACGCCGGTTCCGCTGTGACCAGGCGGCGCCCGGTCCGCTCGGGCCGCCGTCGACGTGCGCCACACCCGCATCGCGGGCGCCATGATCGCCGCGGGGGCGTCTCCTCGAGCGCGCCGTCTTGCCGTCCGAAGGGTGCGCCTGCTCCGGAGAGAAGGTTCGCATGACCGATGACATGCACGACCCCGGCGCGCGGCTGGAGTTGCGCACCACGTTCCCGACCCCTGCGGCCGCGCTCGACGGTGCATGGTGGCCGCGCAGCCGGGAAAGCGCCGGCGAACTCGCTGCGCTCATCGGCGCGCTGGATGCCCGGCAGGCGCCGGTCAGGCTGCTGATGCTCAATCCCCAAGGCTGGCGCGGCCATCCCCGCCGGATCGACGTGGCCGACCGAAGCGTCCGGATCGCCTGGATACCGATGCTCGACCGGTCCGTCGTGATCGGCGCGACCGCTCGAGGCCTTCGGATCGACCTGCAACTGATGGTGCCGGCCGACGGCGGTGGGCTCGGCGCGATCGTGGATCCGTTGACCCGCTGAGCCCGCGCGCCCACGACGCCTGCATGACGCGGACCCGGTGTGTGCTTCGTTCAGCGCCGTGCGCCGTCCAGGCCCGGACGCGGGACGGTCGTCAACCGCAGACCGTCGGACAGTTCCTCGATCTCGAAGCGTTCGGCCTGACCGTTGTCGGGCAGCATCGCATCGTAGAGCTCGCCGTTGCTGATCTCGATCTTGCCGCCGGCGCGGTCGATCAGCACGCTGAGCACTGCGCGCAGATTGACATCACTGAGATACCGCACGCGATACCGCCTCAGTTCAGAAACTCCCGGTGCCGGGCGGTACATCATGTGCCGTCCTCCGCAAATGCTACTCCCGATCACGCCATGTGCTCGAACCCTCATGCCGGCCCTCGCACGTGGCTCACCGGTTCCACCGCCGGAACGACACGCGAAGCGAAATCGTGTCGGCACCGGCGCTCTGATACGGCAGCGGTCGTCATCATTCGTGCGGAATGTTGGCACGGCGGGCGCCGCCGAAATGTGCTACGGTCCTGGTGTTGCAGTTGTGCGTACCAAATACTTTGCCAGCACCTGGTGGGCATCTGATCCCCGGTGCTTTTTTTGGTGTCGTCTCCGGATTGGGCTGTCACAACGCGACACCGGGCCATTCATGTGGTTCCGGATTCGACTTCCAAGGAGAGACATGACTACCGGTACAGTGAAGTGGTTCAACGCCGAAAAGGGTTTCGGATTCATCGCGCCCGACGGCGGCGGCTCCGACCTGTTCGCCCACTACTCGGCGATCGAGTCGAGCGGCTTCCGTAACCTCGACGAGAACCAGCGCGTCGAGTTCGACATTGCCCAAGGCGCCAAGGGCCCGCAGGCCGCGAACATCCGCATTCTCTGAACCCTTCGTCGGCGCGTGACCCTTGTCGCGGCACGCCCCGGCGACCACGCGCTGGATTGCCGACCGGGTTCGTCGCTCTACCGCTCAGGTGGGCATTGGCACGCTGTCCGCCATGGGCGAAGTGCTGTTGCGCGACCTGGTCGAGGCCGACCTCGAGGTGCTCCGGCCGCTCTACGCCGATCCGTTCATCGGCAACACCGCCTCCGTGACGCTCCTGGAACGGTGCGGCTTCCGTCAGATGGGCGGCTGGGGCGCGGACCGTTTCCGGCCCGCGCCCCAGCCCGATCGGTCAGGCGGCGGTGCAGGTCAGTGTCGGCGTCGAGGTGTTGCCGGTTGCGGTGAAGCCGAATTGTGTCGAGCTGCCAGCGCTGAGCGAGCCGTTGTACGTCAGGTTGCGTACTGTGACGTTCGAGCTGCTGGTGGTGAGCGTGCCGTTCCAGAGCTG
>NZ_JBEPEH010000037.1:0-126472 GCF_040300725.1 Dactylosporangium sp. NPDC000244 | reverse complement strand
ACGCCCGGTCCCATTCCGAACCCGGAAGCTAAGCCCTCCAGCGCCGATGGTACTGCACCCGAGAGAGTGTGGGAGAGTAGGACGCCGCCGGACAATCATTCGATCAAGGGCCGCCCGTCTGGGCGGCCCTTGATTCGTTTTACCGGGTCGAACGCATACGGCGTACCCCGGTCGGGAAGGATGAAGTCGTGAACATGCCACACGACGGCGACGGCCAGGAGCGGCGGCCGCGCAGGGATGACTCTCACTCCCGCGGCGGCGATCGGCCGCGCGGGAACTCTCGCGACGATCGGGCCGGCGGCCAGTCGCGGGATGACCGTGGCCGGGGTGAATTCCGGGGTGGGCGTGACGGTGACCGTCCGTCCCGGGACCGCGGCGAGCGGCCGAATCGTGACGGCGGTGGGTACCGCGGGGATCGGCCCAGCGGCGGCGGATTCCGTGACCGTGACCGGGGCGACCGGCCCACCGGTGGCGGCTTCCGCGACCGTGGCGACCGGCCCACTGGTGGCGGCTTCCGCGACCGTGGCGACCGGCCCACTGGTGGCGGCTTCCGCGACCGTGGCGACCGGCCCACTGGTGGCGGGTCCCGTGACCGTGGCGACCGGCCCACTGCTGGCGGGTCCCGTGACCGTGACCGGGGTGACCGGCCCACCGGCGGCGGGTTCCGCGACCGGGAAGGTGGCGGCTATCAGCGCCGGGACGGTGACCGGCCCTCAGGGTTCCGGGACCGTGACGGTGGAGCTCGTGGGGACCGGCCGAGTGGCGGGTTCCGGGACCGCGATGGTGGCCCGCGTGGGGATCGGCCCGAGCGGCCGTACCGCGGGGATCGGGACGGCGGCGGGTACCAGCGGCGTGATCGCGACGGCGACCGGCCCAGTGGCGGCGGGTTCCGTGGAGATCGGCCGGCCGGTGGCGGCTTCCGTGACCGGGGTGACCGGCCCACCGGTGGTGGGTTCCGCGACCGTGATGGTGGCGGCGGGTACCAGCGGCGTGATCGCGACGGCGACCGGCCCAGTGGCGGCGGGTTCCGCGACGGTGGCGACCGGCCCAGTGGCGGGTTCCGTGACCGTGACCGGGGTGACCGGCCCACTGGTGGCGGCTTCCGTGACCGTGGCGATCGGCCCAGTGGTGGTGGCTTCCGCGACCGTGACCGTGGCGACCGGCCGGCCGGTGGTGGGTTCCGTGACCGTGACCGTGGCGATCGGCCCACTGGTGGCGGGTTCCGTGACCGTGGCGATCGGCCGAGTGGTGGCGGGTTCCGTGACCGCGATGGCGGGCCGCGCGGGGATCGGCCGTCCCGGGATCGGGACGGTGGCGGGTACCAGCGGCGCGATCGCGATGGGGACCGGCCCTCGGGATTCCGGGACCGTGACCAGGGTGACCGGCCGAGCGGTGGCGGCTTCCGTGATCGTGGCGACCGGCCCAGTGGCGGCGGGTTCCGTGACCGTGGCGACCGGCCCACCGGTGGCGGGTTCCGTGACCGTGACCGGGGTGACCGGCCCAGTGGCGGGGGCTTCCGCGACCGTGACCGTGGCGACCGGCCCACCGGCGGTGGCTTCCGCGATCGTGGGGACCGGCCGAGCGGTGGCGGGTTCCGGGACCGTGACCGTGGCGATCGGCCCACTGGTGGCGGGTTCCGTGACCGTGGCGACCGGCCCACTGGTGGCGGGTTCCGTGACCGTGGCGACCGGCCCACTGGTGGCGGGTTCCGCGATCGTGGCGATCGGCCCACTGGTGGCGGGTTCCGTGACCGTGAGGGCGGCGGCTACCAGCGGCGGGACCGTGACGGCGACCGGCCCGGTGGCGGCTTCCGCGACCGGGATCGGGACCGTGGGCGGGACACCGGCGACCGTGCCGGCGGGTACCAGCGGTCCGAGGGGCTGCGGCGCAGCGATGCCGGTGGGTACCGGCCGCGCAGCAGCGACCCCGGGTTCGTCAGCAGCGAGGACACTGGCGAGGAGACCGTCAGCCGCGTTGCCGACCCGGTGCTCGCCGACGACATCGATCCGTCGGAGCTCGACCGTGAGGTGCGCTCGGAGCTCAGTTCGCTCGCCCGGCCCGTCGCCGAGGAGGTTGCTCGCCGGCTCGTTGCCGCCGGGCAGCTGATCGACGACGACCCGGAGCTGGCGCTCGCGCACGCGCTCGTCGCGCGGCGGAAGGCGTCGCGGATCGCCGTCGTGCGGGAGGCCGCGGGGCTCGCGGCGTACCACGCCGGCGAGTGGCAGACGGCGCTCGGGGAGCTGCGGACGTACCACCGGATGTCGGGTAAGCAGACCCACATCGCGGTCATCGCGGACTGCGAGCGGGCGCTCGAGCGGCCGGAGAAGGCGATCGATCTCTTCCGGACGGCGGATCGGGAGCGGCTCTCGGCCGAGGAGATCGTCGAGCTGCTCATCGTCGCCGCCGGGGCACGCGGGGACCTGGGGCAGACGGACGCGGCGGTGGCGATGCTGCAGGTGCGCGAGCTGACCTCGGCGCCGGATGCGCCGTGGGCGGCGCGGCTGCGGTACGCGTACGCCGATGCGCTGCTGCGCGCGGGTCGGCGGGAAGAGGCGCGGGAGTGGTTCGCCCGGGCCGCGGACCTCGACGAGGACCTGCGCACCGACGCGGCCGAGCGGCTGCTCGAGCTCGACGGGATCACGCTCGACGGCGACGCCGACGCGGATGACGACGAGGAGTCCGAGGGCGGCGAGGGTCGTGCGGCCGGCCGCGACGATGACCGCGACGAGGACGAAGACGACGACCGCGACGATGACGACCGCGACGATGACGATGACGATCGTGACGGCGACGACTACGACGACGAAGACGATGACGACGTAGACGACGACGATTACGACGACGAGGACGATGAGGACGACGACGACCTCGACGACGATGAGGACGACGAGGACGCGGACGACTACGACGACGAAGAAGACGACGACGAAGACGACGAAGACGACTACGACGATGACGACGACCTCGGCGACGATGAAGACGACGAGGACCGTGACGATGCGGACGACTACGACGACGAGTCGGACGGCGACCACGACGATGCCGGCCGTGCGCCCGCGGACTCCGAGGACGCCGACGACGATGACGATGACGACGCCGATGACGATGTCGACGGGGACCACGACGGTACGGACGAGAAGGAGGCGGCCGGCCAGGACGCCGGCGGCTCCAAGGCGGACGACGACGGCCCGGACGACTCCGACGCCAAGGGCGGGGACGCCGGCGGCGAGAAGGGCCGGGCGTGAGCGACGCGCAGGCGGGTGACCTGGTCGGGCACTACGACCTGGTGATCTTTGATCTCGACGGGGTGCTGTACCTCGTCGACCAGGTCATCCCCGGCGCGGCGGAGGCGTGCGCGAAGCTGCGCGAGCGGGGGATCCCGAGCGCGTACGCGACGAACAACGCCTCGCGGCTGCCCGGCGACGTCGCGGCCCTGCTCACGCGGATCGGCATCCCGGCGGAGACGCGCGAGGTCGTCACCTCGGCGCACGCGACCGCGCTGCTCATGGCGGAGCGGTTCGAGCCCGGCACGCCGGTGCTGATCCTCGGGGCGCCGGCGCTGCGCGATGAGGTCGTCGCCGTCGGGCTCACGCCGGTCACGGAGGCGGAGCAGGCGCGGGTCGTGGTGCAGGGGTACGGGCCGGACGTGCGGATGCGCGATCTCGGCGACGCCGCCGTGGCGATCCGGGGCGGCGCGGCCTGGATCGCGACCAACGCCGACAAGACGCTGCCGTCGCCGCGCGGGCCGCTGCCCGGCAACGGGTCGCTCGTGGTGGCGATGGCCACGGCGCTGGGCCGGCAGCCGGACACGATCGTGGGCAAGCCGGACCCGGCGCTGTTCGTGGAGGCGGCCCGGGAGCGGGGTGCTCAGCGCCCGATCGTGGTCGGGGATCGGCTCGACACGGACATCGAGGGCGCGTACCGGGCGGGGATGGACAGCCTGCTCGTGCTCACCGGGGTGTCCGACGCGGCGGAACTGCTCGCGGCTCCGGTCGAGCGGCGCCCGACGTTCGTCGCCGAGGATCTCGGCGGGCTGTTCGAGGACGCGGCGGCCCAGCCGTCGGGGTGGCGGGTCGAGGACCGTGACGGGCAGTGGTGGCTGTCGGGCGACGGCCGCCGCGTGGACGCCCTCAACGCACTGTGCCAGGTCGCTTGGGCGGCGGGGGAGGTGCGGCCGGTCGTCGGGGACGGCGAGGCCGCGCAGGCCGCGCTCAAGTGGCTGAAGCTGGTCTAGGACCGGCAGTGGCAGGACCGGCCCGGGCGCGTTGCGCCGGGCCGGTCGGAGCGCTTCGGCTCAGAGGAGCTTGCGCAGTTTCAGCAGGTCCATCATGCCGGCGTCGATCTTGATGCGGCCGCTGGTCCACGCCTGCATGACGTTGAGCCGGCCGTTGACGAGCGCGACGAGGTCGTCGCCGCTCGAGGTCAGCTTGATCTTCGCGCGCGGGTCGTCGCCGTCGGTCAGGTCGGTGATCTGGCCGCCCTGGAGCCGGCCGTGGAAGGCCACGTTCAGGTCGGTGACGCGGCAGGCGAGGGTCCGGTCGAAGTCGAGCTTCTCCCGGGCCTGGGCGGCGTTGGCGGCCAGCCGTTCCGCGAGCTTCTCCAGAGCGGCGCGACACTCTTCAACCGTTGCCATGCGCGAAAACCCCGCCTTTCGCTGGTGCTGTGGAATGTGACGGTACCGTACGGCTTCGCGGCACGCCCGGTAGCGTGATGGCGTACACCACTTGGAGGAGAGACGCAATATGGCGCAGGAAGCATGGCGGGCGTACCTGGAGCTCGCCTACGGCATGACCGAGGCCACCACGAAGAAGGCGACGAAGACGGTCCGGCGCCTGGTCGGCAAGAGCGGCGCGACCGCCGAGCAGTTGCAGACGATGGCCGAGGACCTGCTCAAGGCCGGCTCGGCGAACCGTGATGCGCTGACGAAGCTGGTGCGGTACGAGCTGGATCGGGCCCTCGGCGCCGTCGGACTGGCCACCGCGGACGAGGTGTCGGCGCTGACGTCGCGGGTGCACGAGCTCGAGGCGCAGCTGAAGGAGGCGACGATCGCCGCGGTCGCGCCGCCGCACGAGCCCGCGCCGCCGGTCGGCGCCGAGGCGATCGCGGAGGCTCCGGAAGCCGTGGCGCCGGCGAAGGCGGTCGCGAAGAAGACGGTGGCGAAGAAGGCCGCGGCGCCGGCGAAGGCGGCCCCCGAGGCTCCGGCGGCTCCGCCCGCGAAGGCCGCGCCGGCGAAGAAGGTGGCGGCGAAGAAGGCGATCGAGACCGTCGCGGCGGCCTCTGAGGTCGGGCCGGCGTCGGACAAGCTGCCCGTGAAGAAGACCGCTCGCGCGCCCCGGAAGACCGCGTCGTGACCGCGCCCGTGCCTGGTCCCGGCCCCGGGCCGGTGCCCGGGCCGATGCCGGGCCCGCCCGGTGCCGGGGTGCTGGGCCGGGTCGAGGCGGCGGTTGCGGCGTTGGGCGATGTAGCGTCGCTTCCGCTGCGGCAGCAGGTTTCGGTGTACACCGAAGCCCATCGCACGCTGCAGGAGACGCTGGGCACGATCGAGGAACGCTGAGCTTTCAGGGAGCTGCTGGCAGATGGCGCGCCGGAACCGACTCGACGCCGAGCTCGTGCGCCGGGGCCTGGCCCGCTCCCGGGAGCAGGCGGCGGCGCTGATCGCCGCGGGCCGGGTGGAAGTGCGGGGTACGGCCGCCGGGAAGGCCGCGGCCCAGATCGACCCGGCGGACCCGGTGCGGGTGCTGGAGGCGGCGGAGGACGAGTACGTCTCGCGGGGCGGGCACAAGCTCGCCGGGGCGCTGGACACGTTCGCCGGGCTGCCGGTGGCGGGCCGCCGTTGCCTCGACGCGGGCGCGTCCACGGGCGGGTTCACCGACGTGCTGCTGCGCCGGGGGGCGGCCACGGTCGCCGCCGTCGACGTCGGCTACGGCCAGATCGCGTGGTCGCTGCGGACCGACGAGCGGGTGACGGTGATCGAGCGGACCAACGTGCGGACGCTGGAGCCGGAGCAGATCGGCGGGGTGTGCGAGCTGACCGTTGCCGACCTGTCGTTCATCTCGCTGAAGCTGGTGCTGCCGGCGCTGGCGGCGTGCACGGCCCCGGACGGGGACCTGGTGCCGATGGTGAAGCCGCAGTTCGAGGTGGGCCGGGAGGCGCTGGGCGACCGGGGTGTCGTCCGCTCGCCGCAGCTGCGGACCGCGGCGGTGCTCGACGTCGCCGCCGCGGCCGCCGGGCTCGGGCTCGGGGTGGCCGGGGTCGCGCGCAGCCCGCTGCCGGGGCCGCAGGGCAACGTGGAATTCTTCCTGTGGCTGCGCCGCGACGCGCCGCCGGTCGACCCGGGCGTGGTGCAGCAGGTCGTCGAGGGAGTGGTGGCGTGAGCGGTCCGGAGCGAAGCGGAGGGGCCGCTCACCATGGGCACAGCTTTGTCGTGCCGTCACCGGAGCTTGCGGAGGTGGCGGCATGAGCGATCGTGAGGCGTTGCTTGTTGCGCACACGGGCAAGGCCAGCAACAACGATCATGCCCGGACCGTGGCGGCGGATCTGCTCGACAGCGGTTTCACGGTACGAGTCCTGGCCGACGAGGCTCCCGAGCTGGCCATTCCGCGGGCCGTGCCGGTCAGCGGGGAGGCGGCCGCGCAGGGCGTCGAGATCGTCTTCGCGCTCGGCGGGGACGGCACGCTGCTGCGTGCGGCGGAGCTGGCCCGGCCGGCGAAGGCGCCGCTGCTGGGCATCAACCTCGGCAAGGTCGGGTTCCTGGCCGAGGCCGAGATCGGCGACGTCGACAAGGCCGTGCGGGAGATCGTCGAGGGCACGTACACGGTCGACGAGCGCCTCACCATCGACGTGACCGCCGAGCACGCGGGGCGCCTGGTCGGCAACTCCTGGGCGCTCAACGAGGTCACCGTCGAGAAGGGCGCCCGCGAGAAGATGCTGGAGCTGCTCGTGGAGGTCGACGGGCGGCCGTTGTCGCGGTACGGCTGCGACGGCGTCGTCTGCGCGACGCCGACGGGCTCGACGGCGTATGCGTTCTCGGCCGGCGGGCCGGTGGTGTGGCCGGAGCTGGAGGCTCTGCTGCTGGTGCCGATCTCGGCGCACGCGCTGTTCAGCCGGCCGCTGGTCATCTCGCCGGACTCGACGATCACGGTCAACGTGGAGCCGTTCACGAGCTTCGCGCTGCTGTCGTGTGACGGCCGGCGGGTGATGGACCTAGCACCCGGCTCGACGGTGACGGTCCGGCGCGGAGCACTCCCCGTCCGGGTGGTTCGCCTGCGGGAGCGTCCGTTCACGGATCGTCTCGTGGCGAAGTTCGGGCTGCCCGTGGAGGGCTGGCGGCACAACAAGCGCCACGGCTGATGCGTCTGCGTGATCTTACCTTTACGCAGTGTGACGAGCGGGCCGTGGCCACAACAAACGGCACGGCTGACGGCCCGGCTGAGTGGAGAACTGTCGTACCCCGCAGCTAGTGTTCCTTCCGTGCTGGAGGAACTCCGCATTACCGGACTCGGCGTGATCGAAGACGCCACCCTGCCCCTCGGCCCGGGCCTGACGGTCATCACGGGCGAGACCGGCGCGGGCAAGACCATGGTCGTGACGAGCCTCAACCTGCTCTTCGGCGGCCGCGCCGACGCGGGCCGGGTGCGCGCCGACCCGGGCCGGGCCACCGTCGACGGCCGGTTGACGCTGCCCGCGCACGTGCGGGCCGCGGTGGAGAGCCGCATCGCCGACGCGGGCGCCGAGGTCGACGACGATGGCACGCTGCTCATGAGCCGCACGCTGACCGCCGAGGGCCGCTCCCGGGCGCACGTCGGCGGCCGGACGGTGCCGGTGTCGCTGCTGTCGGAGGTCGGCGAGCGGGTGTTCGCCCTGCACGGCCAGTCGGACCAGCTGCGGCTGCTGCGCCCGGCCGAGCAGCGGGCCTCGCTGGACCGGTATGCGGGTCCGGAGCACGAGAAGCTGCTGGGGCGGTTCGCGGAGCTGTACAACCGCTGGCGGGCCGTCGAGGACGACCTGGCCGACCGGCGGGCCAACGCGCGGCAGCGCAGCCAGGAGGCGGAGCTGCTCAAGCTCGGCCTCGACGAGATCACGCGGGTCGACCCGCAGCCGGGCGAGGACGAGCTGCTGCGCGAGGAGGCGCAGCGGCTCGAGCACGTCGAGGGGCTGCGCTCGGCGGCGCAGCTGGCGCACGTGGCGATGTCCGGCACCGGCGACGGCGGCGACGAGGTGGCCGACGTGCTGAGCCTCATCGCGACGGCCCGGCGCACCCTGGAGGCCCAGGCGGGCGTCGACCGGGTGCTGGGCGAGCTCGCGGCGCGCCTCGACGAGGTCGCCACGCTCGCGGGCGACGTCTCCACCGAGCTCGGCACCTACCTGGCGTCCCTCGACGCCGACCCGGGGCGGCTCGAGGAGGTCTACGAGCGGCGGGCGGCGCTGCGGGCGCTGACGCGCAAATACGCGGAGGACGTCGACGGGGTGGTGGCCTGGGCCGATCGCGCGCGGACCCGGCTCGCAGAGGTGGACACGTCCGACGAGCTGCTCGAGGAGCTCGACCGGGAGCGGCAGCGGCTGCACGGCGAGGTCGCGGAGGTGGCGGCGGTGCTGTCGGCGGCCCGGCACGAGGCCGCGGGCCGGTTCGCGGCGGACGTGACGGTGGAGCTGGCCGGGCTGGCGATGCCGCACGCGCGGATCGAGGTCGTGGTGGGGCCGAAGGCGGCCGGGAGCGGGCCGAGCATCGCGACGGCGGCCGGGACGGACAGCGGGGTCGGGCCCGACGGGGCCGACGACATCGAGCTGCGGTTGCTGCCGCATCCGGGGGCGCCGTCGCAGCCGCTGCAGAAGGGCGCGTCGGGCGGCGAGCTGTCGCGGGTCATGCTGGCGATCGAGGTCGTGTTCGCCGGGGTCGGCGGGCCGCCGACGCTGGTGTTCGACGAGGTCGACTCGGGGGTCGGTGGCACGGCCGCGGTGGAGATCGGCAAGCGGCTGGCCCGGCTGGCGCGTGACCATCAGGTCCTGGTGGTGACCCATCTGCCGCAGGTCGCGGCCTTCGCGGACCGGCATCTGGTGGTCGCCAAGGACACCGGGGGCGCCGTGACGACGAGTGGCGTGACGGTCGTGGAGCACACGGACCGGGCGCGGGAGCTGGCGCGGATGCTGGCCGGCCTGCCGAACTCCGACCTGGGGATCGCCCACGCCGAGGAGCTGCTGTCGGTGGCGGACCGGGAGAAAGCGCAGGCGTAAGGGCTGGGCATCGCGCACGCCGAGGGGCTGCTGTCGGTGGCGGACCGGGGGAAAGCGCAGGCGTAAGGGCTGGGGATCGCGCACGCCGAGGGGCTGCTGTCGGTGGCGGACCGGGGGAAAGCGCAGGCGCAGGGCCGTTGTTGGTGGCGGACCGGGGGAAAGCGCAGGCGTAAGTTCGGTTGGGCGACGTCTCGCGTTCGATTCGTCGCCCTACGTTTTGATCGTGATAGATGCGGTCGCCGGGTCGCCCTGGGTGCTGCTCGCGGTCTTCGTGATCGCGGGGCTCGACTCGCTCGTGCCGCTCTCGCCGTCCGAGACCACGCTCATCACCGTCTCCGTGCTCTCCGGCGCGACCGGGCGGCCGTGGATCGTGCTCGTGATCGTGGCGGCTGCCGCCGGGGCGTTCGCGGGGGACACGGTGGCGTACCGCATCGGGACGCGGCTGCGGCGGCGGGCCCGGGAGCGGGACGTCTACGCGTGGGTGCGGCGCACGCTGGACGCGCACGGGGGACAGGTGTTCGTCTTCGCCCGCTGGCTGCCGGGCGGCCGGGCCGCGTCCGCGCTGGCCGCCGGGGTGGTCGGGTACCCGGCGGGGCGCTTCCAGGCGTGGACGGCGGCCGGGGCGAGCCTGTGGGCCTCGACGGCGGGGCTCATCGGTTTCGGCTGCGGGATCTACTTCGACGGCGTGATCTGGAAGGCGCTGCTGTTCGCCTACGCGGCCGCGGCGGTGCTGCTGGTCGCCGCCGAGGCGCTGCGGAGGCTCTCAGCAGCGGCCGACCAGGAGGTTGACGCGGGTGCCGACGGGCGCGACGGTCAGCGCCAGGGTGGACTGCTCGAGCACGATCATGGCGCCGGCCGGGCCGATCTCGCGGACCACTCCGAGCTCGAGTCCGGCGGCGCGTAGGGCGGCCGAGGCCTCGGCCGGGGTCTTGCCGGCGAGGTTCGGCACGCGGGTCAGGCGGATCGACGACAACGTCCCCATCGGGTGGCCCCCTTGGTTTCCTGCGGTGCAGATGAGAGGGGCTCCCGGGGGTCGTAAATACGCGCCCGGAGTGTCGGGTGGGCGACATTCCGTGATGGACATCGAGGGTGACCGGCGTCACGCGGAAACGTGAAATGGGGCGTACCACCTGCTCGTGGACATGTCGTGCGCGGCTTTCGTCGGCCGTCCATGCCAGGATGGTTCTGATGCGACTTCCAACCTTGCGCCGCACCCGGCCCGCCGAGCCGGGTGCCATCGCCGGCGTCGTGCGACTGGATCGGCGGACGAAGCGCCTGGTGGGGCGGCTGCGGCCGGGTGACATCGCGGTCATCGACCACGTGGACCTGGACCGGGTGGCGGCCGACTCGCTGGCCGCATCCGGGGTGGCGGCTGTGCTCAACGCGAAGCCGTCGGTCTCGGGGCGGTATCCGAACCTGGGACCCGAGGGGCTGATCAAGGCGGGCATCCCGCTCGTCGACGACCTGGGCGAGGATCTGTTCGACCGGCTGCGCGAGGGCGACTCGGTGCGCATCGAGGGCGACACCGTGTTCGTCGGCGAGGAGGCCGTGGCCAAGGGCGTGCGGCAGGATGCCGAGACCGTCGCCGAGTCGATGGCCGACGCCCGCGAGGGGCTGTCGGTGCAGCTGGAGGCCTTCGCGGCCAACACGATGGAGTATCTCAAGCAGGAGCGCGCCCTCCTGCTCGACGGCGTCGGCGTGCCGGAGGTCCAGACGCAGATCGCCGGGCGGCACTGCCTCATCGTGGTCCGCGGCTACGACTACAAGGCCGACATCGACGTGCTGCGGCCCTACATCCGCGAGTACAAGCCGGTGTTGATCGGGGTCGACGGCGGCGCGGACGCACTGGTCGAGGCCGGGTACACGCCGGACATGATCATCGGCGACATGGACTCGGTCAGCGACGACGTGCTGCGCTGCGGGGCCGAGGTCGTCGTGCACGCCTACCCCGACGGACGCGCCCCGGGCCTGGCCCGGGTGCAGCGCCTCGGGGTGGAGGCGATCACCTTCCCCGCCGCGGCGACCAGCGAGGACATCGCGATGCTGCTCGCCGACGAGAAGGGGGCGTCGCTGCTGGTCGCGGTCGGCACCCACAACACCCTCATCGAGTTCCTCGACAAGGGCCGCGGCGGGATGGCCTCGACCTTCCTGACCCGGCTCAAGCTGGGCGGCAAGCTCGTCGACGCGAAGGGGGTCAGCCGGCTGTACCGCCAGAGCCTCTCCGGCTCCTCGCTGGTCCTGCTGCTGGCCTCGGCGATCGCCGCGATGGCCGCGGCGCTCGCGGTCACCACGATCGGCCGGGCGTATCTCAGCGTCATCGCCGAGTGGTGGGACAACCTGATCTTCACGCTGTTCTCGTAGACGGGGCTCGCTTTGATCAACTTCCGGTACCACGTGGTGTCGCTGGCGGCGGTGTTCCTGGCCCTGGCCATCGGCCTCGTCGTCGGCACCGCGGCGGCCAACGGCCCGTTGACCGAGAACCTCAACGAGCAGGTCAACACGCTCACCGACGACAAGCAGCAGCTGCGCGACGACCTGGAGCAGGCGCGGGCGGAGCTGAAGAAGAACGCCGACTTCGCCAGCGAGGCCGCGCCGGCGCTGCTGGCCGGGAAGCTCCCGAACAAGAACGTGCTGCTGGTCAAGCTCGACGGCAGCGACAGCGGCGACGTGAACGCCGCCACCGACGGGATCGCCACGATGCTCGGCACGGCCGGGGCCAAGGTCGCCGGGACGGTCACGATCAAGGACAAGTTCACGAACCCGGCCAGCAGCGCCAACCTGCTCGACCTCGCCGAGTCCTCGGCCCCGGCGGCCGTCAGCGGCGCGCTGCCGACCCAGTCCAACGCGGTGGACACCGCGTCGGCGCTGCTCGCCGCGGTGCTGTTCGGCAAGGCCGGCACCCCGCAGGTCGAGGGCACCCGCACGGTGCTGTCGGCGTTCGAGAGCGGCGGGTTCATCGGCCTCGACGGCGACTTCAAGGCCCCGGCCGAGGCCGCGATCATCATCGCCGGGGCGCCCGCGAGCGGCAAGGACGCCAAGGACCGCAACGCCGCCGTGCTGACCCTCGCCACCCGCTTCGACATCTCCGCGAGGGTGATCGTCGCCGGCCTGTCCGCCAACGGCCTGGTCTCCACCGTCATCGGCGACGCGACCGTGGTCAAGTCGATCTCGACCGTGGACAACGCCGTCACCGCCTACGGGCAGGTCGCGGCGGTCATGGCCCTCGCCGAGCGGATCGGCGGCAAGTACGGCCACTACGGCAGCGGCACCGGCGCGACCAGCCTGCTGCCGAAGACGGCGAGCGTGACCAATGGCTCGTAGGCGGATCCTGAGCGCCCTGGCCGGGCCGGTAGGCGGCGGTGTCGCCCGGGCGGTGCTGCGCGCCCTGCAGGACCACCCGAAGCTGGCCCGCACCAACTTCCGCGGCCGCGGCGTGTCGCTGGCCGGCGGGCCGGCGCTGGCCGCCGGGGCGACCGCCGGCGCGATCGTGCACCGGCCCGAGCACGCGGCCGCGAGCGCGATCGCGGGGCTGGGGTCGGGGGCCGTCGGGCTCTACGACGACCTGGTCGGCGGCCGGCCCGAGCACGCGGCCAAGGGCTTCCGCGGCCACCTCGGCGCGCTGCGGGAGGGCCGTGTGACCAGCGGCCTGGTGAAGATCGCCGGGGTCGGCGTGGCCGGGCTCGCCGCCGCCGCGCTGCTGCCCCGCAAGCGGGCCGTCGACGTCGTGCTCGGCGCCGGCGTGATCGCGGGCGCGGCCAACCTGTTCAACCTGCTGGACCTGCGGCCGGGGCGGGCCCTCAAGGCCGGCATCGCCGTCGGCACCCCGCTGGGCGCGTCCGGCCCCCTCGGCGCCGCGGGGGCGCTGCTGCCCGCGGACCTCGACGAGGAGATCATGCTCGGCGACGCCGGGGCGAACGCGCTCGGCGCGCTGCTCGGGGTGGCGTACACGGCGCGGACCGGCACGTTCGGGCGGCTCGCGGCCCTGGCCGGGATCGTGGCCCTGACCGCCGCCAGCGAGAAGGTCTCGTTCACCAAGGTGATCGAGGCCAACCCGGTGCTGAACCGGATCGACCAGTGGGGCCGCCGGAAACCCTCCCCGTATCCGCGCCCGCGCGGGTGACGAGGAGCAGGATCTTCGGGGCGGCGGCACTCGTCGCGAGCCTCACCCTCCTGAGCCGGATTGCCGGATTTGCGCGCATTCTGGTGTTCAACTCGTCCGTCGGGCCGACCCGGCTCGGCGACGCGTACCAGGCCGCCAACACGATCCCGAACATCATCTTCGAGCTCGTCGCGGGCGGCGCCCTGGCCAGTCTCGTCGTGCCGATGCTCGCGGGCCGGGACAAGGCGGCCGTCGGGCGCACCGTCGGCGCCCTGCTCACCTGGGTCGTGCTGATCCTGACCCCGGTCGCGCTGGTCGTCGCCCTGCTCGCGCACCCGCTGGTCGGGCTGCTCACCAGCGGGCAGCCGGCCGAGGTCGTCGACGCCGGGGCGAAGATGCTGCGGGTCTTCGCGCCCCAGCTGCCGCTCTACGGTGTCGGGATCGTGCTCACCGGGGCGCTGCAGACGTACCGCCGCTTCGCCTGGCCGGTCATCGCGCCCCTGCTGTCGAGCCTCACCGTGATGGCCGTGTACGTCGCCTTCGGCGTGGTCGCCGGGCGCGGGGCGGTCCTGTCGAGCGTGAGCGGCTCGGAGCTGCTGCTGCTCTCCGGCGGTACGACCCTTGCCGTCGCGGTGCTGTCGCTCTGCCTGGTGGCCCCGGTGGGCCGGCTCGGGCTGCGCATCCGGCCCACGACCCGGCTCGACGTCGGCGCGATGGCCACCCTGCGGCCGCTGGTCGTCGCCGGGATCGTCACCGTCGGCACCCAGCAGCTGGTGCTGGGCCTGGCCATCAACCTCGTCAGCTACAGCCCGCAGGACGGGGCCATCGTCGTCTACAGCCTCGCCCAGACGATCTTCCTGCTGCCGTGGGCGGTGCTCGCGGTGCCGGTGGCCACGACGGCGTACCCGGCGCTCGCCGAGCACGGCGCGGCCGGCGACCGGGCCGGGTTCGCCGCGGCCCTCGCCCCGGCCGTGCGGGCCGTGGTCCTGCTGTGCAGCCTCGGCGCCGCCGCGCTGATCGTGCTCGCCCGGCCCATCGCCGTACTGCTCGCCGCCGCCTCCTCGCACCCGCCCGCCGTCGGGCCGCTCGCCGGCGGGATCGCCTGGTTCGCGCCGGGGCTGCTCGGCTACGGCCTGTTCGCCCTGCTGTCGCGGGCCCTCTACGCGGGCGGGAACGCGTACCCGGCGGCCGTGGCCACCGCCGTCGGCTGGGCCGCGACCGCGGTCGCGGCCCTGAGCCTGGCCACCGCGCTGCCGATCGAGCAGCGCATCGCCGCCGTGGCCGCCGCGAACTCCATCGGCATGCTCGTGCTCGGCGGCGCGCTGCTCGTGGCCGTCGGCCGCCGGGCCGGGCGCGCGGCCCTCGCCGGCACGTTGCGCACGGTATCGATCGGCGTCGCCGCCGCGGCCGTCGCGACCAGCGCCGGGCTGCTCGTGCGCTCCCACCTGGTCACCCCGGGTGCGGGCGGGGCCGTCGTGCAGGGCATGCTGTGCGGAGTCGTGGTGGCGGTGGTGTTCCTCGCCGGGGCGGCCCTCGCGGACCGGCAGACCCTGCGGCGGCTTGTCAGACGAAGGGATGGGTAGTGGGCGCCCGCATCGCGTTGGTCCTGGCCTCCAGCACGGGCGGCATCGGCCGGCACGTCGGCATGCTCGCCGAGGGCCTGGTCGCGCGCGGCCACGAGGTCAGCGTGCACGGCCCGGCCGCGACCGAGGAGGCCTTCGGCTTCGCCGCCCGCGGCGCGCGGTTCGTGCCCGTGGAGATCCCGCCCAGCCCGCAGCCCGGCGACGTGCTCGCCGTGCGCGCCCTGCGCCGCAGCGTCCGCGACGCCGACGTGATCCACGCCCACAGCCTGCGCGCCGGGCTCGTCGCCGCGCTCGCCCGCGCCGACGCCACCCCGCTCGTGGTCACCTGGCACAACCTCGTCCTCGCGACCGGCCTGCGGGCCCGGCTCTACCACCCGCTCGAGCGCCGGGTCGCCCGCGCCGCCGACGTCACCCTCGCCGTGTCCAGCGACCTCGCCGCCCGCGCCACCGAGCTCGGCGGGCGGGACGTGCGGCTGGCGAAGGTACCGGCGCCGAAGCCCCGGCCCGTCGCCCACACCCCCGAACAGATCCGCGAGGAGCTCGGGGCCGAGCCCGGGCAGCCGCTGGTGCTCGCGGTCGGGCGGCTGCACCCGCAGAAGGGCTTCGAGACGCTCGTCTCCGCCGCGGCGCGCTGGCGCGACCGGGACCCGGAGCCGTTCACCGCGATCGCCGGCAGCGGGCCGTCCTACATGTCGCTGGCCCAGCGCATCTCCGTCGAGCACGCGCCGGTCCACCTGCTCGGCCACCGCGACGACGTGCCCGACCTGCTCGGCGCGGCCGACCTGGTCGTGGCGACCAGCGTGTGGGAGGGCCAGCCGCTGTTCATCCAGGAGACCCTGGCGGCGGGTGTACCGCTGGTGTCGACCGCCGTCGGCGGCGTGCCCGAGGTCGTGGGCTCCGCCGCGCGCCTGGTCGCGCCGGCCGACGTCGACGCCGTGCACGACGCCGTCGTCGAGCTGCTCGACGACCCCGAGGCCCGCGCCGAGCTGGCCCGCCGCGGCCTGGACCGCGCGGCCGCCTGGCCCACCGAGCACGACACGATCGACCAGGTCGAGGCGGTGTACGCCGAGCTGCGCGCCGCCCGCGGGGGGAGCTGATGCGTCTCTGGCTGCACCGGTTCTCCCCGGCGCTGCTGGCGCTGCTGGCCGGCCTCGCCGGCGTGGCCGGACTCATCCCGCGCCCCGCCGCCGTCCCGGCCCAGCCGACCGCGGACTACGTGATCGTCGTCGGCGTCGCCGGGCTGCGCTGGGACGACGTGAACGCGTCCGACACCCCGGCGATGTGGCAGATGGCCCAGGGCGGCGCGATCGGGGCGCTGTCGGTGCGCTCGGCCCGCCGGATCACCTGCGCCGGCGACGGCTGGCTGACCCTCGGCTCCGGCAACTTCGCGATCTACACCCCGGGCGCGGTCACCCCCGTCTGCCCCGGGCTCAACGTGTCGATCAACCAGAACGTGACCAGCGCGACGCTGCCCGACCAGAGCGACATCGTCACCCGCAACCGCAACCTGCACTGGGGCGCCCAGCCCGGGGCCCTGGCCGAGGGCGTGCGCTGCACCACCGCGATCGGGCCGGGGGCGGCCCTGGCGGCGGCGCGACCGTACGGCCGGGTCGACAGGTACTCCGAGGGCCTCGACGACGGCCAGCTGGACTCCTGCGCCCTGACGCTCGTGGACCTCGGCGAGATCGCCGGCGACGACCCCGTCTCCCGGGCCACCGACGCCCGCCGCGCCGATGCCGCGCTCGCCGGCATCCTCGCCGCCCGCCCTGAGCACTCGGTGGTCGTCCTCGCCGGGCTGTCCGACCTCGACGCCACGAGCCGGCTGCACGTGGCGATCGCCCAGGGGCCCGGGTTCACGGGCGGCTGGCTGACCTCGCCGTCGACGTCGCGGCCGGGGTACATCCAGGTCGTTGACCTCGCCCCGACCGCCCTCGCGGCCCTCGACCGGCCCCTGCCCGGGCGGCTCTTCGCCGGCGGCGCGGCCTCGACCAGCGCGAGCGGCCGGCCGGCGGACGTCGCCGCGGCCGTGAGCCGGCTCGCCGACGCCGACCGCGAGGCGAGCATCCAGCGCCGGGTCGGCACCAACTTCTTCACCACCCTCGTCGTCGCCGAGCTGCTGCTGTTCCTGGCCGTGGTACCGCTGCTGCAGCGCGCCCGCCGCCCCGCCGGCCCGCTCACCCACAAGCCGATCCCGCGCGCGGTCGTGCGGGCGGCCGAGGTGCTGCTCATCGCCGCGTCCCTCGCCGTGCCCGCCGCGCTCGTCGCCGACCTGCTGCCCTGGTGGCGCTGGTCGGGGCCGGGCCTCGGCTTCGGCGGGGTGACCCTGGCCGTGACCGGCGTGGCGACGTTCGCGATCGCGTTCCTGAGCCGCCGCAGCCGCGCCATCGCGCCGCTCGGCGGGGTCGCGGCCGTCGCCGCGCTCGCCGTCGCCTTCGACGTGCTGACCGGGTCGCGGCTGCAGCTCAACGGGGTGGCCGGCTACTCGGCGGTGGTCGGCGGCCGGTACGCCGGCGTCGGCGTCATCGGCCTGGGCCTGCTCGTGACCGGCGCGCTGCTCGGCGGGGCCGCGCTCGCCCAGCGCTTCGAGCGCCGGTGGAGGCCGTTCGTCATGGCCGTGATCGGGGCGGTCGGGGTGGTGGTGATCGGCAGTCCGTACCTCGGTGCCGACGCCTCCGGCGCCGTGGCCCTCACCGCCGGCATGTGCGTGGCGGCGGCCATGGCCATCGGCGGCTGGCTCACCATCACGCGCCTGCTCTGGGCCGCGGCCGCGGCGCTCTTCGTGAGCTCGGGCTTCGCGATCCTGGACCTGTTCCGGCCGGAGGAGCAGCGCAGCAGCGTCGGCCGCCTGCTCGTGCGCACCCAGGACGGCACCGCGGGCTTCATCGCCCGGCGCATCGCCGAGGCGGACGTGGTCACGACGGTCACCAGCCCGCTGACGGTGCTGGTGCTCGGGTGCGTGCTGTACGCGACGTTCGTCCTGCTGCGCGACTGGGGCGGCCTGCGGCGGCTGCTGGGCGTCTTCCCGCCGGTCCGCGCGGCCCTCTCGGGCCTGGTGGTGGCGTGCCTGCTGGCCGGCGTCGTGGAGGGCGTGTCGTTCAACGTGCTCGGCGCCGCCCTGGCCACGGCCCTGCCGCTGGTGGTGCTGTCGTGCCTGCGCGTCCTCGAGCACGCCGACGACCGGACCCCGGCTCCGCGCGTCTCCGAGGCGGCGCTGGAGAGCTGATCCCGGGCATTCCCGATATGTCGGGCACTTCGTGCCGCGACATATCGGATTTATCTCCCGACAAGGTATAAAAGCGACATGTCCGATCGCGAAGCGTCGGACATTTCGATCAACCGCCGGGCACCTCGATCAACCGCCGGCGCCCAGGATCGGGCTGGTGGAGCTGCGCGAGCGGCCGCGGAACTCGGCCAGCACCGTCCCGTCCGCGCGGCTGACCGTCACGTCGTACAGGCCCGACCGGCCCCGGCGGCTGCGCTCCACCGCCGTGGCCGTCAGCTCGTCGCCCGGCCGCGCCGGCTCCAGGAACGACACGTCCGCGCCCGCCGCCACCGTCACGCGGTCGTAGGTGTTGCACGCGAACGCGAACGCGGTGTCGGCGAGCAGGAAGACGTAGCCGCCGTGGCCGATGGCGTGGCCGTTCAGCATGGACCCGGTCACCGTCATCCACGCCGTGGCGCGGCCCGGGGCCACGCCGCCGATCGTGATGCCCAGCGACCGCGTTGCGGTGTCCGTGGCATACAGAGCGGCGGCGCAGGCCTCGGCGAGTTCCTGGGGTGTCACCCGGCGTCGGCGGCGGGGCGCAAGGTCTTCCAGTCGCGGGCGCGGGCCTGGGCGGCGCCGAGGACGCCGATCACGCACGCGGCGTTGGTGATCTCGCCGGACAGGGCCATCGTCACGGCCTCGTCCAGGTCGACCCAGTGCAGCTCCAGGTCGGCCTCTTCGTGGGTGCGCTCGTAGGTGTCCGAGTCCGGCTTCGGGCCGACCTCGCGCGCCAGGAAGAGGCGGATCTTCTCGTTGGAGCAGCCGGGCGTGGTGTGCACCTCGGCCAGCAGGTCCCACCTGGCCGCGACCAGGTCGGCCTCCTCGGCCAGCTCGCGGGCGGCCGCGTCGACCAGGGCCTCGCCGGGCACGTCGATCAGGCCGGCCGGGAGCTCCCACAGGACCTGGCGGACGGCGGGACGGTACTGCCGCACGAGTGCGACCCGCCCCTCGCCGTCGAGGGCCACGACGCCGACCGCGCCGACGTGGACCATGTAGTCGCGGTCGACCACCTCGCCACCGGGCATCTCCACGGCGTCGGTGACGACGGAGAAGACGCGGTTGCGCAGGCGCTCGGTGTGCGAGCGGACCTCGTAGGCCGTCATGCGTCCACCGTCTCCAGCTCGACCGGCAGGCGGTCGGCGGCGTTGTAGGTCACCGCGGCGCCGACGAACGCGGCGAACAGCGGGTGCGCCCGCGTCGGGCGGCTCTTGAGCTCCGGGTGGGCCTGGGTGGCCACGAAGAACGGGTGCTGCTCGCGGTCGAGCTCGACGAACTCGACCAGCCGGCCGTCGGGGGAGGTGCCCGAGATGCGCAGCCCGGCGCCGGTCATGGCGTCGCGGTACGCGTTGTTGACCTCGTAGCGGTGCCGGTGGCGCTCGGAGACCTCGGTCTCGCCGTAGGCCTCGGCGGTCAGCGTCCCCGGGGCGAGCACGGCCGGGTAGGCGCCGAGCCGCATGGTGCCGCCGAGGTCGCCCTTGCCGGCCACGATGTCGTGCTGGTCGGCCATGGTCGAGATGACCGCCTCGTTCGCCTCCGGGTCGAACTCCAGCGAGTTCGCGCCCTTGATCCCGGCCACGTTGCGCAGCACCTCGATGGTCATGCACTGCAGGCCCAGGCACAGGCCGAGGGTCGGGATGCCGCGCTCGCGGGTGTACTGCGCCGCGCCGATCTTCCCCTCGATGCCGCGCACGCCGAAGCCGCCCGGGATGATGACGCCGTCGACGCCCGCGAGGGCCTGGGCCGCGCCGGCCGGGGTGGTGCAGGCGTCGCTGGGCACCCAGCGGATCTCGACCCGGGCCCGGTGGGCGAAGCCGGCGGCGCGCACGGCCTCGGTGACCGAGAGGTACGCGTCGGGCAGGTCGACGTACTTGCCGACGATCGCCACGGTGACCGTCTGGCGCGGGTGGTGCACCCGGTCGAGCAGGTCGTCCCACTTCTTCCAGGCCACGTCGCGGAACGACAGGCCCAGGCGCCGGACCACGTAGGCGTCCAGCCCCTCCTCGTGCAGCACCCGCGGGATGTCGTAGATCGAGGGCGCGTCGGGCGCGGAGACCACGGCCTCGGCGTCGACGTCGCAGTACAGACCGAGCTTGTTCTTGGTCTTTTCCGGGATTTCCCGGTCGGAGCGGCAGACCAGCGCGTCGGGCTGGATGCCGATGCTGCGCAGGGCCGCGACCGAGTGCTGCGTCGGCTTCGTCTTCAGCTCGCCGCTCGGGGCCAGGTAGGGCACCAGCGACACGTGCAGGAAGAAGCAGTTGTCGCGGCCGATGTCGTGCCGGACCTGCCGGATGGCCTCGAGGAACGGCAGCGACTCGATGTCGCCGACGGTGCCGCCGACCTCCGTGATGATCACGTCGGGCGTGACGCCGTCGGCGTCGGGGGCGGACATCGCCCGGATGCGCGCCTTGATCTCGTTGGTCACGTGCGGGATGACCTGGACGGTGTCGCCGAGGTATTCGCCGCGGCGCTCCTTGGCGATGACCGCCGAGTAGATCTGGCCCGTGGTCACGTTCGCGTTGCGCGAGAGGTCCTGGTCGAGGAAGCGCTCGTAGTGACCGATGTCGAGATCGGTCTCGGCGCCGTCTTCGGTGACGAACACCTCGCCGTGCTGGAAGGGGTTCATCGTGCCGGGGTCGACGTTCAGGTAGGGGTCGAGCTTCTGCATGACGACCCGCAGCCCGCGCGCGCTGAGCAGGCTGCCGAGGCTGGACCCCGTAAGGCCCTTGCCGAGTGAGGAGGCGACGCCCCCGGTGACGAAGATGTGCTTAGCCTGCCGGCTCGCACCGGTCCGTGCTACAGAGGACAAAGCCTGCTCCCGTGGGGTCTGTCACGCTGCCGAGTCAGCGATCCACGGGAGTCCAGCCTAACAGCAGGTAAACGGCGGTGCAGAAGACGCACCGGACGTCACAAGCGTCACATCTTCAGGCGCGCCCCGGCGATGTCGCGGCTTTCCCAGACCCGCTGCTCGGGCCGGGTGCGGGCCACCACGAGCATCGCCCGGCCGAGCTGATCGGTGCTGGTGGCGATGCCCGGCGCGAAGCGCACGAGCAGCGCGGCGAGCGGGCTGAGCACGGTGTAGGCGACGCGGTACCAGCGCACGCGGGACGCCGCGCCGTGCCGGGGCTGGATGAAGCCGGGCCGGAACGCGTAGCCGGCCAGGTCGAGCGCGGCGACGTCGTCCTCGGTGCGGCCCTTGACCCGCTGCCACATCTGCCGCCCGGCGCGGTTGGTGCCGGCGCCGGAGACGTAGACGAACACCATGCCCGGTTGCTGTGCGGCCATCCGCCGGGCCGCGGCCAGCGTGTAGTCGTAGGTGATCCGGGTGTACTTCGCCTCGTCCATGCCCACGGAGCTCACGCCCAGGCAGAAGAAGCAGGCGTCGTACCCGCCGAAGTCCTCGGATCCGAAATCCGCGAAGTCGGCGTGGATCACCTCGCGCAGCTTGGGATGCGTCACGCCGGTCGGGGTGCGGGTCACCACCAGGACCTCGGACACGTCCGCGGCCAGCAGGCACTCGTGCAGCACGCCCTGGCCCACCATGCCGGTGGCGCCGAAGACGATCACCTTCATGTCCTTCATTGTGCCTTGATCGCCGAGAGGGTCGCGTTCTCCAGCGTGGTGTAGAGGTCCGAGTCGGTGAAGCCCGGGCCCGTCTCCTCGCCGATGTACACGTCCACGTGCTTGTCGCCGCCGAGCCCGGGGGTGAACTCGTCGACGATCGTCCACGTCGGCGCCTTGAGCTTCGCGCACACCTCCGCGGTCACCTCGGCGGTGCCGCAGCGCTGGACGGTGAACCGGCTGCCGGCCTTGAGCGCGCCGGCGTCGGCGGCGGCCGAGATCCAGGGGCGCAGCGGGCGGCCGGCGGTGTCGCGGGGGGCGGTGTCCATCCAGTAGCCGGTGTCGTAGGACCAGTTCAGGTACCGGCCGTCGCTCGTGCGGCCCGTGCCCTCGTCCTTGACCGCCTTGACGAACGAGGCCGGGAAGGCGCCGAGCCGCTGCTGGTTGCGATTTTTGCCACAGTCGATGGTGGGGCAGCCGGTGACCTCGGTGCTCTTGTCCGTGTGCAGGCTCTCGACCGCCGTGTAATAGACGGTCACCTCCCAGCCGGTGAGCTCGACCGTCCGGCCGGTGATCGCGGGGATCGGCGCCGCGCTGGACTCTCCGGGGTAGGCGCCGGTCTCGGGGGGATGGCCGGGCGGCTCGCTCGCCAGGGCCGCTGGCTGCTCGTCACCGCCGCACCCGGCCAGCAGGAGGGCGGTGAGCGGAATGAGCAGTTTGCGAATCACATCCGGATTTTGTCACTCGTCGGGTGGGCGCCGTTGCTGCTTGCGCCGAGCCGTGTGCCGCTTGGCCTCCAGGCGCCGCTCCACCGCGCCCTTCGACGGCTTTGTCCGTTTGCGCGGCCGGGGCGGCGGGGCGATCGCGGCGGCGATGGCCGCGACCAGGCGCTCCTCGGCCGCGTGGCGGTTCTGCAGCTGCGAGCGGTGCTCCGACGCGGTGATCGACAGGACGCCGTCGACGAGCCGGCCGGCCAGGCGCTCCAGGGCCCGCGCCTTGAGCGGCTCGGGCAGTGCACCCGTCGCGAGCAGGTCGAAGCGGACCTCGACGCGCGAGTCCGTGGTGTTCACCGACTGCCCGCCGGGGCCGCCGGAGCGGCTGAACCGCCAGCTCAGCTCGGCCCGGGGCAGCGTGATGTCGTCCGTCACCCGCAGGTCGTCATCCATGGCGTCCAGCATGCGTGTCGCGGAATGCACCTTGCACCCCAGGGTGACTTGACGGCGGCTCGGCGGAAGCTCGATGTACGCTCAGCGAGGCGAGACGCAGCGGAAAGGTGACACCGTGGCTGAAGCCGTTCAGACGACGGCGCTGCTGGTCGAGGACTTTGACGTCGCACTGATCACCGCCGTCCGTCACGCCGTGAACCGCGGCGCCGCCGGAGCGGGGCTGATCGGGCAGCGGCTCGAGGACTTCGTGCTCGCGGTCAACGAGATCGTCACGAATGCCGTGCGCCACGCGGGCGGTGGCGGAACCCTGCGGATGTGGGTGGCCGACGGGGTGCTCGCCTGCGAGGTCGTGGACAAGGGTGCCGGCATCCCCGAGGAGCGGCTCAGTGGCGAGGCCGCCCTGCCGCCGAGCAGCGCGATCAGCGGCCGCGGGCTGTGGCTGGCCCGGCACCTGGTCGACGACGTGCTCGTGACGACCGGCGAGGCCGGAACAATTGTGCGGCTGAGCAGCGCCCTGTCGGACTAGTCTGCGCGAGTGTTGCGACCCGACTACCCGATCCGGACCGAGCGGCTCACGCTGCGCCCCTTCGCCGACGGCGACTACGACGACCTGCACCTGATGACCGGCGACCCCGAGGTGGTGCGGTACCTCTACTGGGAGGTGCACACCCCGGACGAGACCCGGGCCGCGCTCGATCGGCGCAAGGGTCAGGCCGCCCTGACCGAGGAGGGCCAGTGGCTGACGCTGGCCATGCAGGCCGCGCCCGACGGGGAGCCGCGGGTCGTCGGGCAGGTGGTGCTGCGCTGGGCCAGCGTCGCGCACCGGCAGGGCGAGCTCGGCTTCACGCTCAGCCCCGCCTTCCAGGGGCGCGGCTACGCCCGGGAGGCGGCCGAGGCGATGCTGCGCCTGGGCTTCGAGGGCCTCGGCCTGCACCGGATCTACGCCGCCTGCGACACCCGCAACGCCGCCTCGTGGGGCCTGCTCACCCGGCTCGGCATGCGCCGCGAGGCACACTTCGTCGAGGACGAGATCTTCAAGGGGGAGTACGGCGACCAGTACATCTACGCCATGCTCGACCGCGAGTGGCGCGGCCGTCAGACCTCGTCCACATAGCGCCAGGCCCCGCCGACCTTCTCGAACCGGCTCCGGTCGTGCATCTTGCCCGGCCGGCCGTCGGTGACGAACCGCGCCTGGAACTCCACGATGCCCTCGGTGTCGAACAGGCCGCCGCCGGACCGGTCGAGGATCGTCAGCCCCTGCCAGTTCTGGTCGGCCTCCAGCGTCAGGGCCCGCGGCTTGGTCCTCTCGCTCCAGGTGCGCAGCAGGAACCGGCGATCGCCGACGACGTAGGCCGAGTACCGCGCCCGCATCAGCAGCTCGGCGCTCGGCGGCTCCGCGCCGCGGTGGTACTTCCCGCAGCACTCGTCGTACGGCTCGCCGAGGCCGCAGGGGCAGGTGTCGGGCAGGCCGGTTGAGGTCATGCCGAACATTGTTCCCGATGGGTCTGGGGCGACACTCCGCGGACACGCTTGAACGCGGCGCTGAGCGCGAACGCGCTGCCGTAGCCGACCCGCCGGGCGACCGCGGCGAGCGTCGCGTCCGGCTCCAGCAGCAGGTCCGCGGCGAGCGCGAGGCGCCAGCCGGCCAGGTAGGCCATCGGCGGCTCGCCGACGAGCTCGCCGAAGCGCCGGGCCAGCAGCGCGCGGGAGACGCCGACCTTCGCCGCGAGGTCGCCGACCGTCCAGGACAGGGCCGGGTTGTGGTGCAGCAGCCGCAGGGCCTGGCCGACGATCGGGTCGGACTGGGCGCGGTACCAGCCCGGCGCCCCCGAGCCCGGCCGGGCCAGCCAGGTGCGCAGCGCCGTGATGAGCATGAGGTCCAGCAGCCGGTCGAGCACCGCCTCCTGCCCGGGCCGGTCCTTGGCGATCTCGTCGGCCAGCAGCGCCACCAGCGGCGTGTCCCACTCGTCCCGGGGCACCACGAGCACCCGGGGCAGGGCGGTGAGCAGCCGCCGGCTCACCTCGCCGGCGAGCTGGTAGGCGCCGGTGAGGATGAGCGTCGGGCCGTCGGGATCGGTACCCCACGTGCGCACCCCGAGGTGCATCTCCTCGGCCAGGTCCACGCCGTCCGGGGTGGCGCAGCGCTGCCCGGGGTGGATCACGATCTGCGGGGCGGTGCCGGGCGGCTCGGCGACCGTGTACGGCTCCGGCCCCCGGATCACCATCACGTCCCCCGGCCCGGCGACCACGATCTCGCCGTCGTCGCCGACGTAGGAGGCCTCGCCGCGCACCACCGCCGCGATGGCCAGCGCGGCCTCGTCCTGGATGCGCAGCGACCACGGCGGCGTCAGGACCGAGCGGAGCAGGAAGGCGCCGCGGGCCCGGGGCCCGTCGAGCAGTGCGGTGAGCGCGTCCACCCCACCACCGTAGACGGTGGCGTATGCATCGGCGCGTCTCGGCCATGGTGCGTCTCAGCCCGGGCCGATTCACTGGGATGCATGAGAAACGTCGTCCTCGCCGCCACCACCCTGCTCGTCGGCCTCTCCGCCGGCGTCTTCTTCGCCTACTCCACCTCGGTCATGCTCGCCCTGCACCAGGTCGAGGACCGGACCTTCATCGACGTGATGCAGCGGATCAACCGGGTCATCGTCAACGGCTGGTTCATGACCGCGTTCCTCGGCGCGCTGCTGCTCGCCGTCGTCGCGGTGCTGCTGCACCTGTCGTCCGGCCACCGGGGGCCGCTGCCCTGGCTGGTGGCGACGGCGGTGCTGTACCTCGTCGTCGTCGCGGTCACGATGGCGATCAACGTGCCGATGAACAACACGCTCGAGGCCGCCGGGCCGGTCGCGCAGATCGCCGACCCGGCCGCGGTGCGCCAGGCCTTCGAGGGCCCGTGGACGGGCTGGAACCTGGTGCGCACCGTCGCCTCGGGCGGCTCGCTGCTGACCCTGGCGCTGGCCCTGATCAGAGCGTGATGGCGACCTTGGCCCGGTCGATCGACTCGGGGGCGGCCGGGCCGCCGGGGTTCTCGGTGGCGAGGGCCTGGTTGAGCTCCACGAACGGGCGCATCCGGGTCTCGTAGACGGCCAGCCCGCCCACGCCGGAGCGGGCCAGCTCTTCGGCCAGCACGTAGGCGCCGACCAGGGCCAGGCTCGTGCCCTGCCCGGACAGCGGCGAGGGGCAGTAGCCCGCGTCGCCGAGCAGCGTGATCCGCCCGGAGGACCACGCGTCCAGCCGGACCTGGGCCATCGCGTCGAAGTAGAAGTCCGGGGCCGCGTCCATGGCCGCCAGCAGGCGCGGGATCTCCCAGCCCAGGCCCGAGCAGCGCTCCCGCACGAGGGTGCGCTGCGCATCGAGGTCATGGCGGTCGTACGGCAGCACGTCCGACATGAACCCCACGTTGACCCGCAGCTCCGCGTTGTCGCGGGCGGTGTAGATGCCGGCCCCGGCCCCGATCTCCTCGCCGCGCAGCCAGACCTGCCACTCGTCCAGCCCGAGCACGTTCGGCGCGGTGTAGACGGCCACGTAGGCGCCGAGGTGGTGCGGCGCCGCGGCCGGGAAGATCGTCCGGCGGACCTTGGAGTGCAGCCCGTCGGCCCCGGCCACCAGGTCGAACCGGCCGGTGGCGCCGCTTGCGAACCGCACGTCCACCCCGTCGGCGTCCTGCTCCAGCCCGGCGATCGCGTCGCCGTAGCGGTACTCGACCCCGTCGGCCGCGCGGCCCACCAGCTCGGCCAGGTCGTCGCGCAGGATCTCCACGTCGTCGGAGTCCAGCCGCCCGCTGCTCGGCGCGAACTCGGTGGAGCGGAACAGCTCGGTGCCGTCCGCGGCCAGCATCGAGGATCCGCGCATCCGGGTCCGCGCCTTGCGCACGTCGCCGAGCAGCCCCATCCGGTCCACCACGTCGAGGGCCACGCCGCGCACGTCGAGCGCCTGGCCGCCGGGGCGGGGCGCCGGGGCGCGCTCGACGACGGTCGCCTCGGCGCCGTGGCGGCGCAGCCAGTAGGCGAGCGCCGGTCCCGCGATGCCCGCGCCGCTGATGAGTACCCGCATCGTTCCTCCTCGGTGTCCCTCATGCTGATCTGTACGACGTACGCAACTGTATGTACGCTGTTCTACGGTCAGCAAGGAGGAATGTGTGCTATGACAGTTGCGCCGTACCAGCGGATCGTCGCCGACATCGCCGAGCGGATCGCCGACGGGCGGCTGCGGCCGGGCGAGCGGCTGCCCGCCACTCGCCGGCTGGCCCGGGACCACGGCGTCGCGCTGGCCACGGCCACGAAGGCGCTCGCGGTGCTGCAGCAGAGGGGCCTGGTGGTGGCCAAGCCGCGCTCGGGCACGGTGGTGGCGGGCGGCTCCACCCTCACCGCGCCGGGCGGCGGCTCCACCGTCACCGCGCCCGCGATGGTGCCCCGGGGACCGATGACCACCGCGGACATCGTGCGGGCCGCCATCGAGATCGCCGACGCGGAGGGGCTCGCCGCGCTGTCCATGCGGGGCGTGGCGGCCAAGCTGGGGGTGCCCACGATGTCGACGTACCGGCACGTGGAGAGCAAGGAGCGGCTGGTCGCGCTCATGGCCGACACCGCATACGGGGAGCTGGAGGCCGACGATCCGGGGCCGGGCTGGCGGGCCGCGTTCGAGGCGGTCGGGCGGACGCTGTGGGCGCTGTACCGCCGCCATCCCTGGCTCGCTCACGTGACCCCGCTGACCCGCCCGCTGCCGTTGCCCAACCTGTTGCGCCACAGCGAGACGTTCCTGGGGCCGCTGGCCGGCCGCGGGCTCGACGCGACCGCGCGGCTGGACCTGCAGGTGATGCTGCTGACCCACATTCAGGGCCTCGCCGTGCAGCTCGAGGCGGAGACCCAGGCCCAGGCGGCGACCGGGCTCAGCGAGGACGACTGGATGGACGAGCACGGCCCGGCCCTGGCGGCGATCGCCGCCACCGGCCGCTACCCCGGCTTCGCCGCGCTCATGGGCGATTTCGCCGCGGACGGCGGCTACGAGCTCGACCTGGACCGGATCTTCGAGCTGGGCCTGCGCACCTTGCTGGACGGCCTGGCCGCCACCGTCTTCGCCGACCAGGACAGGGCCTAGCTCAGGCCTAGCTCAGGGCCTAGCCCAAGGGCTGGAAGCGGTAGCGCTCGTCGGGCTGGCCGTTGCAGTCGAAGATCCGCGCGACCGCGCCCGGCTGCGGGTTGCCCCCCTCGATCGTCAGGCAGCGGTTGCTGTTGGGGTTGAGCAGGCGGTACCCGCCGTTGTCGGGCACCAGCTTCCACAGCTGGCCGATGTCGGCGTGGCAGTCCCACAGCCACACCTGGGCGTAGTTGTCCTTCGAGTTGTTGCTCACGCTCAGGCACCGGTTGTCGGCCGCGTTGACGAACTGGAACGTGTCCTGGGACGCGCCGATCGCCTGCGGCACCCACATCTCGGTCGCGTTGTTGCCGTCGCAGCCCTGCTGGGTGGTGTTGCCGCCGTTGCCCCCGTTGGCCTGCAGGCACAGCTGCGAGTGGTCGGGGCGGATCAGCGACGGCTTCGCGGCCAGCAGCGCGGCCTTCGGCGGCGTCGGCGACGGCGTCGGGCTCGGGGTGGGGCTGGGCGGGGGCGCGGCCGACGGCGGGGGAGCCGGCGCGGAGGAGTCCTCGCCGGCGCTGAGCGGGGCCTGCGTCGCGCTGACCGCCTGGGGATCGTCGGACATGAACGCCCGGGCCCCGAAGACGATGCCCACGACGACCGCCAGCACGGCGACCGCGGCCGCGCCGAGCAGGACCTTGTCGTGCTTCGGCCCGGGCAGCGAGGGGCGGGGCCCGCCGTAGACGGTCATGGCCGCACAGCATAGATCACCGTCCGCCCCCGACAACCTGTCAATCCCGCTGCTCAGGAGTTCACACTGTGCGGCCGACGGGTAGTGGGACAGCGCCATAAACTCCGCCTTGGACACACAGTGCAATGACGCGCTGAGTGGAGAGGGGTCAACGTGAAGGTCGCAATTCCGCGCGAGGTCAAGAACCACGAGTACCGCGTGGCGATCACGCCCGCCGGCGCCCACGAGCTCGCCGCGAACGGGCACGAGGTCTTCGTCGAAACCGGGGCCGGCGAGGGCTCCTCGATCACCGACCAGGAGTACCGCGAGGCCGGCGTCACCATCCTGCCGTCCGCGGACGACACCTGGGCCGAGGGCGAGCTCATCCTCAAGGTCAAGGAGCCCATCGCCGAGGAGTACCACCGGATGCGCGCCGGCCAGGTCCTTTTCACCTACCTGCACCTGGCCGCGTCCAAGGACTGCACCCAGGCCCTCGTCGAGCGCAAGGTCACCGGCATCGCCTACGAGACCGTCGAGCTGGCGGACCGCTCACTGCCGCTGCTCGCCCCGATGTCCGAGGTCGCCGGGCGGCTGGCCCCGCAGGTCGGCGCCTATCACCTCATGCGCGCGGGCGGCGGGCGTGGCGTGCTGCTCGGCGGCGTCTCCGGCGTCTACGCGGCCAAGGTCGTCGTCATCGGGGCCGGCGTCTCCGGGCTCAGCGCCGCCGCGATCGCGCTGGGCATGCAGGGCGAGGTGCTGCTGCTCGACAAGAACATCGCCCGCCTGCGCGGGGCCGACGCCATCTACCAGGGGCACCTGCAGACGATCGCGTCGAACGGGTACGAGATCGAGAAGGCCGTTCTCGACGCCGACCTCGTGATCGGCGCGGTGCTCGTGCCCGGCGCGAAGGCGCCCAAGCTCATCAGCAACGAGCTGGTCAAGCGCATGAAGCCGGGCAGCGTGCTGGTCGACATCTCGATCGACCAGGGCGGCTGCTTCGAGGACTCGCGGCCGACCACGCACGACGAGCCCACCTACCGGGTGCACGACTCGATCTTCTACTGCGTGGCGAACATGCCCGGCGCGGTGCCGCACACCAGCACCTACGCGCTGACCAACGTCACCCTGCCCTACGTGCAGGAGCTGGCCAACCGCGGCTGGCGCGAGGCCATGCGCCGCGACCCGGCCCTGGCCCTCGGCCTCAACACGCACGACGGGCACGTCACCTACGGCCCGGTCGCCGACGCGCACGGCATGGCCCACGTCGCCCTGGAAGAGGTCTTGACAGGGAAATCAGCATAGGACGCATGGTGGACCTGCGCCGCGCCGTCGACTCCTATCTCGACCACCTCACGGTGGAACGGGCGCTGGCCGCCAACACCCTGGCGTCGTACCGCCGCGACCTCGACCGGTATCTGGACTGGCTGGTCGCGGCGGGCATCGCCGACCTCGCCGACGTGACCACGCGGGACATCGCCGCCCACGTCGCCGACCTGCGCGCGCCCGCCGGGGACGCCGTGGCGCTCTCGGCCTCCTCGGCCGCCCGCGCCGCCAGCGCCGTGCGTGGCCTGCACCGCTTCGCCCTGCTCGAGGGCCTCGCCCCGAGCGACCCGTCCCGCGAGGTGAAGCCGCCCGCGCTGCCCAAGCGGCTGCCGAAGGCGCTCGACGTCGATCAGGTCTCGCGGCTGCTGGCCGTGCCCGGGGCCGCCCAGGGCGGGCCGCTCGACCTGCGCGACGCGGCGCTGCTGGAGTTCCTCTACGGCACCGGCGCCCGCATCTCGGAGGCGGTCGGGCTCGCCGTCGACGACCTCGACCTCGACGCCCGGCCGGGGATGGCGACCCTGCACGGCAAGGGCGGCAAGACCCGGCTCGTGCCCATGGGCAGCTACGCGCGCTCGGCGCTGGACGCCTACCTGGTCCGGGCCCGCCCCGCCCTCGCCGCCCACGGCACCGGGTCGCCGAACGTGTTCCTCAACGCCCGCGGCGGCGCGCTGTCGCGGCAGAGCGCGTGGACCATCCTGCGCAAGGCCGCCGACCGGGCCGGACTGCCGGTCGACGGGCCGTCGGGGGTGTCGCCGCACACCCTGCGGCACTCGTTCGCCACGCACCTGCTCGACGGCGGGGCCGACATCCGGGTGGTCCAGGAGCTGCTCGGGCACGCCTCGGTGACCACGACGCAGGTGTACACGCTGGTGACCGTCGACCGCCTGCGCGAGGTGTACGCCACCGCCCATCCCCGCGCCCGCTGACTTGGAGGCCAACGCTTGTTGGCCTAGGGTCGCGCCTGTGACCGTTCGCCGCTCGGATGCCACCCGCGCCGCCATCCTGCAAGCCGCCCGGATCCGCTTCGCCGAGGACGGATACCAGCGGGCCACCATCCGCGCGATCGCCGCCGACGCCGCCATCGACCCGTCGATGGTGATGCGGTACTACGGCAGCAAGGAGCGCCTCTTCGCCGCGGCCGTCGACATCGACCTGCGCATGCCCGACGTCTCGGCCATCCCGCCGGAGCGGATCGGGCCGGAGCTGGTGCGGCACTGGGTGCGCCGCTGGGAGGAGGACCCGACCGGCGACGTGCTGCTGACCCTGCTGCGCTCGGCCACCACCGACGAGACCGTCGCCGAGCGGGTCCGCGGCGTCTTCGCCGAGCAGATCGTGCCCATCGTGCGCCGGCTCTGCGGCGGCGACGAGGCCGAGGCGCAGCAGCGGGCCGGGCTGCTCGCCACCCAGATGCTCGGGCTGGCGATCTGCCGGCACATCCTGCGCATCCCGCCGGTCGCGCACATGCCGGCCGAGACGGTGGTCGAGCGGATCGGGGCGACGGTGCAGCAGTACCTCACCGGCGCCCCGTGACACCCTCGCTCACTTGTGGCGGTTGTACATCCTCGGCGCATGCGGGTTGCCGCCCTTGCCGATGCCCCGGCCTCCCCGGCCGCCGCCCCCGGTCGGGAACGTGCGGTTGGCCTGGGCCCGGCGAATCGCCTCGAGCGGGTTGGCCGGCTGGTCCTCGGGGCTCTCGGCGGCCTCGGCGGCCTCGGTCGCCTCGGTGGTGGTGTCTTCCGGTTCGTGGTTCACGGCAGGCATGAGCGTCTCCTTCGCGGACGGCGGGCTGGCTGGTTGGCAGGCTACGGCCGCGCGGCGAAGGGGGAAGAGATGAACCCACAACGGGGGCCGTCCGGCTGGACCGGCTCAGGCGGTCAGCGGCGGCACGCGCGGCGTCGATGGGCTCAGAAACGCATGGACCCACGGTAACAGCACCCCGGCCGGTCGCGCACGCGCATTTTTCCTCCGCGGCCGGGGTGCCGTCATGACCGGCTCAGTTCGCGAACACCTTCGCGGCGGGTGGCCAGCTGCCGCTGTCGCCGAGATCGCCCTCGAGCTTGATGCCGAGCGTCATCTGGGTGAGCGGGGCGGTGAGCTTCGTGTTGCCGGCCTCGGCGTAGACGTACGTCGTGCCGGTGTCGGCCACCTTCGTGCAGCGGATCTGCCCCTCGCAGTCGAGCCGGCCCGCCAGCTTCGGCCCCGCGTCCGTGCGCCCGGCCGCCAGGGTCAGCACCGGCAGGTCCTCGAAGATGTACGGCTGGTAGATCGGCAGCGCCGGGGGCTTCGCCGTCAGCCGTGCGGCCGACACCACCTCGTCGCCGGTGAACACGTCGCCGCCGTAGCTCACGGACAGCAGCTGGTAGCCCCGCGGTACCGTCGCCGACTGGAACGCCACCGGGAACTGCCGCGGCACCGAGGGCACGAGCCCGTCCGCGATCGCGAGCAGATGCTCGCGGTCGGGCACGTTCTCCCACGCCGACCAGTAGATCGCCGCCCAGGCGTCGCCGGTGTACTGCCAGGCGAGCGCCGGCACCAGGCTCGCGCGCCCGATGAACGCCCGGTCGCCCGGCGTCGTCGGCGCGTTCATGCTGCCGGCGTAGGCGAGCAGCCCGGCGCCGCCGTCGCGCAGCTGGACCTTCTCGCCGCCCTTCTCGAACAGCGCCGGCGCGAAGGCGCCCGGGCGGTACACCACGAGGAGCCCGCCGGCGGGAACGCCCTTCGCCTTCGCCGGCACGCCCGGAGCGGCCGACTGCACCGGGTCCGCCGCCTCGGCCGACTCCGACGGCGTCGGCTCGGCACGGGGCACCGTCACGATCGTGGACTGCTGGTAGGCGTTGGTCACCACGTCGGGGTCGTCGACCTGATACGGCCCGGCCTTGTAGCCCTGGTAGGTCGTGCTGAACGCGGCCGCCTCGGCGAACGCGGTCGGCACCGGCTTCGCGGGGCTGGCCAGCCCGCTCGGGTCCACGGCCGGGGTCAGCGCGCGGGGCGCACCGGTGAGCATCAGCACCGCGGTGACCGCCGCGATCGCGGTGACCGCGCCACCGCCGACGGAGGAGAGCAGGGTCAGCCGCCGGCGGCGCCGCACCAGGTGCCGGCCCGCGGCGGTGATGTCGTCAACGCTGAGCCGCGGTGGTGGCGCGTCGTCCCGGACCGACGTCAGCAGCGTGTGCAGATCCTGTTCCATGCCCTTCCCTCCCGTCCTGCTCGCGGCCGATCCCGATACCACCCGCTGGAGTGCCCTGCGCAAGGTCGTCACGGACACGGAGCTCGTCCGTGCCCAGGAGCGCGCGGAGCGCGGCGAGCCCGCGGGCGGTCTGACTCTTGACGGTCCCCGGCTGGCGGCCGAGCACCTCGGCGGTCTCCTCAACGCTCAGCCCCTCGTAGTACCGCAGGACCAGCACGGCGCGCTGGCCCGGTGCCATACGGGCGAGCGCGGCGCGAATCCGGAGCCGCTCGTCGACCTGATCGGCGTGGTCGGGGCCGGGCAGCTCGGGCAGCGCGTAGCCGGCCGACCGCTCACGGCGCCGCCAGGGCCGCCGCGACTCGTCGACCAGCGCGTGCACGATCGCCCGCCGCACGTACGCCAGCGGGGTGTCCACCTTCGTCCAGCGCACGTACAGCTTGGCCAGGGACGCGGCCACCGCGTCCTCGGCGGCGTGCCAGTCCCCGCACGTCAGGTAGGCGAGCGAGCGCAGCCCGTCGAATCGCGCGGTGACGAATTCGCGGAAGTGCGCCTCGTCGTCTTGGTTCACCCGTTCGGGCTCCCTTCGTCCGGGGGTAGACGCAAGCGCCCCGGGAAGGGTTGCACACGGTCCGAGGAATTTTCGACGGCTGTTTGTCCGTATTTCAGCCGTTACCGTTGGCGATCGTCGCCTCGACCGACACCGGTGGCGGGGTCGGGGCCTCCGTGGTGGGCGGGGGTGGCGTGGTGGTCTTCGTCACCGGCGGGGCCGATGAGGCCGGATTGTTGCCCGGCGCCGGGGAGCTGGGCGGGGCCGTGTCCGTCGCGCTGGGGCCGCCGGCGGATGCGCCCGGGGTCGGGTTGTGCGACGCGTTCGGGGCGCCGGGGACCTTGCCCGGCTCCGAGACCGCCGGCGTGGCCGACGTGGTGGGGCGGGCGTCCGGGAAGCTCGGGTCGGACGCCTTGCGGCTGAGCGCCACGACCGCCAGGATCACGCCCGCGACCAGGGCGATCACGGCCGCGGTGGCGGCGATCGGCATCCAGACCGGCCGGCCGGGGGCGTCCTCGTCGCCGGGGACGGCGCCCGGCGCGGTGATCACCGTGGTGGGCGCGGAGGCGCGGACCGCCGGGGCGAGCGCCGGGTCCTCCGCGGTGCCGTCGCGCGCGGCGCGGGCCGCGGCCGCCATCGCCGCGGCCGTCGGGAACCGGTCCTCGGGGTCCTTCGCCATCGCGCGCTCGATCAGCGCCCGGGTCGCGGCCGGCAGGTCGGCGGGCAGCGGCGGCGGCTCGTCCTGCAGGTGCTTGATGGCGATCTCGAGCGGGGAGTTGCCGGTGAACGGCGGGGCGCCGGTGACGCAGTGGTACGCCACCACGCCCAGCGCGTAGATGTCCGCCGACGGCGAGATCGGATGGCCCGACGCCTGCTCCGGCGACATGTACAGCGCGGTGCCGATCACCGCGTTGAGCTTCGTCACCGCGGTCACCTGGGCCGAGCGGGCCACGCCGAAGTCGACCAGCGTCACCGCGCCGTACTCGCCGACCAGGAGATTGCCGGGCTTGACGTCGCGGTGGATGATCCCCATCTCGTGCGCGGCGTGCAGCGCGTCGGCCGCCTGCGCCACGACGTCGAGGGTCTCGCCGACCGACAGGGTGCCCGCGGCCGTGATGCGCTCGCCCAGGGGCCGGCCGTCGACGAACGCCATGACCAGGAACAGCGTGCCCTCGGGGGTCTCGCCGTAGTCGTAGACACCGACGACGCCCGGGTGGCCGATCGAGGCCATGATCCGCGCCTCGGAGCGGAAACGGCTGCCGAACTCGGCGTTCCTGCCGTGGCCCGGGAGCAGCACTTTCACGGCCACGGTGCGGCCGAGCGTCTTGTCGGTGGCACGGAAGACCTGCCCCATGCCGCCGCTGGCGACGAACTCCTCGAGGCGGTACCGGTCGCCGAGCACGTCCCCTGGTCCCAACACGGCAATGACCGTACCCAACGATGAGCTTCGCGACACGCCGGGCGCGCGGCGCGGTATGTACGCTGCGGGGACGGTAGAGTCGGGCAACGGCTGACTCGCTCCCCCCTAAGGCTGAACGCCGATTTCGGTCCCTGGGGCGGAGACAACGCCGCCGGGAGGGGCGCAGACAGCGATGACAGGCATGGGCGACCAGGCGGAGTCGTGGACCACCACGATGCGCGCCGAGCAGGCCTCGCTTGACCTCGGTGCGGAGCTCGGGCCGGCGGACCCGACCGCGTACACGATGCGCAAGCCGATCCCCGAGCCGATGCCGATGGACCGGCACGGCCCGGCGCGGATCATCGCCATGGCCAACCAGAAGGGCGGCGTGGGCAAGACCACGTCGACCATCAACCTGGGCGCGGCGCTCGCGGAATACGGCCGGCGGGTGCTGCTCGTCGACTTCGACCCCCAGGGCGCCCTCTCGGTCGGCCTCGGTGTCAACCCGCACAACCTCGACCTCACGATCTACAACATCCTGATGGACTCCGACGTGACGGTCGAGGACATCCGGATCAAGACGGACATCGCCGGGCTGCACCTGCTGCCCGCGAACATCGACCTCTCGGCGGCCGAGATCCAGCTCGTCACCGAGGTCGCGCGCGAGATGGCGCTGGCCCGCGTGCTGCGGCCGGTCCTCAAGGAATACGACTTCATCCTGATCGACTGCCAGCCGTCGCTCGGCCTGCTGGCGATCAACGCGCTCACCGTCGCGCACGGTGTGATGATCCCGCTGGAGTGCGAGTTCTTCTCGCTGCGCGGGGTGGCGCTGCTGCTGGACACGATCGACAAGGTGCGCGAGCGGCTCAACTTCGACCTGGAGCTCGAGGGCATCCTCGCGACCATGTACGACAGCCGGACCACCCACTGCCGCCAGGTGCTGCAGCGCGTCGTGGAGGCGTTCGGCGACAAGGTGTACCAGACCGTCATCACGAAGACCGTGAAGTTCCCGGAGTCGACGGTCGCGGGCGCGCCCATCACCACGCTCGACCCGGCCTCGTCGGGGGCGCGCAACTATCGGCAGCTGGCGCGGGAGGTCATCGCGCAGCAGGCCGAGCGGCGTCTCTAATAGGGGCTTTTCGCTGTTCGTGCGCTAGGTTCTTCGCGTGACTGAGCCGGTTGTGGAGTCATCGGCGCCCGCGGCGGTGGACGCCGAGGCGCCGGTGCTCGCCGACGTGCCGGCTCCCGACGCGCCCGCTCCCGACCCGCCGGCGCCGGACGTGCCGGACGTGCCGGACGTCCCGCCGGCGACGCCGGCCCCCTCCGGCTTCCAGGTGAAGCTGTCCAACTTCGAGGGGCCGTTCGACCTGCTGCTGCAGCTCATCGGCAAGCACAAGCTCGACGTCACCGAGGTCGCGCTGCACACGGTCACCGACGACTTCATCTCCTACATCCGCGCGATGGGCGACGACTGGGACCTCGACGAGACCTCCGAGTTCCTCGTGATCGCGGCCACGCTGCTCGACCTGAAGGCGGCCCGGCTGCTGCCCTCGGCCACGGTCGAGAACGAGGAGGACCTCGCGCTGCTCGAGGCGCGGGACCTGCTGTTCGCGCGGCTGCTGCAGTACAAGGCGTTCAAGGAGGCGGCCGCGCACATCCAGGGGCTCGAGGCCGTCGGGTCGCGGCGGTACCCGCGCGCGGTCTCCCTCGAGCCGCAGTACGCGGAGGCCCTGCCCGACCTGGTCCTCGGCATCGGTCCGAAGCGGCTGCTCAAGATCGCCGTCCGGGCGTTCACGCCCAAGGTGCCGCCGGTGGTCTCGGTCGCGCACATCCACCAGGTGCGCGTCAGCGTCCGGGAGCACGCCAACCTGCTGCGCGACCGGCTGTTCGAGCGCCGGGTGGCGACCTTCGCCGAGCTCTGCGCCGACTGCGAGACGACCCTCGAGGTGGTGGCCCGGTTCCTGGCGCTGCTGGAGCTGTACCGCGAGAACCTCGTCGGCTTCGAACAGGTCCAGGCCCTCGGCGAGCTGATCGTGCGCTGGACCGCCTCCGAGGACGCGAACGTGGAGATCCAGGTCGAGGAGTACGAGGGGTCGCCGGCGCCCGCCGCCAAGGAGCCGGAACCGGGCGACGCCGCAGGATCCGTGGACGATGGCGCCGGTTCGGTGGCAGCTTCGGAGTCGCCGGGGGCGGAGCTCGCCTCGGCCGCGGCGGACGTGGACAACGAGGTGGACGAGTGAACGAGGACGACAAGCCCGCCGGGTCGCTGGCCGATCAGGCCGCGAGCTGGGTGCCGCCGTGGGCGCGTCCGAAGCCGGAGCCGCCGGCCGCTCAGTCGTTTCCCGAGCTCCAGTGGCAGTCCGACGAGCCCGCGGGGGAGCCCTCGCCCTCGCCCTCGCCTGAGGCTGCGGTTGAGATTGAGCCTGAAGCTGAGGGCGAGGTTGAGGCTGGAGCTGAGATTGAGCCGGAGCTTGAGCCCGAGGCGGAAGTTCAGCCGATTGTCGCTGAGCCTGAGCCTGAGCCTGAGCCTGAGCCCGAGGTCCAGCCGGAGCCGGAGCCCGTAGCGGAAGTTGAGCCGGTTGCCGCTGCACCCGAGGTTGAGCCAGAGCCGGAGCCGCAGCCTGAGCCCGAGGTGGAAGTCGAGCCGGTTGTCGCTGAGCCCGAGGGCGAGCCGGTTGCCGACACGCTGCCCGGGCTCGAGGCGCCTGCCCCTTCGGCGGCCGCGGAGCCAGCTGCCGCGGAACCCGTCAAGCCCGAGATGGGCGACGCCGAGCTGCGGGGCGCCGTCGAGGCCATTCTGCTCGTCGTCGACGAGCCGACCAGTGAGGTCACGATCGCCCAGGTGCTCGACCAGCCGGTCGAACGGGTGGTGGCGGCGCTTGAGGCGGCCTCAGCGGAGTACACCCGGCTGGGTTTCGGTTTTGATCTTCGGCGCGTGGCCGGGGGCTGGCGGCTCTACACCCGGCCCGAGTATGCGGCCTATGTCGAGAAGTTCGTGCTCGACGGGCAGCAGATCCGGCTGACGCAGGCCGCGCTGGAGACACTCGCCGTGATCGCGTACAAGCAGCCGGTGACCAGGTCGCGCATTTCCGCCATCCGGGGTGTGAACTGTGACGGCGTGGTCCGTACGCTGGTAACGCGGGGCCTGATCGAGGAGATCGGCAGCGAGCCCGAGAGCGGCGCGTTCCTCTACAAGACGACCACGCTGTTCCTGGAGAAACTCGGCCTGGACAGCGTCGAGCAGCTGCCCCCGCTCGCCCCGTTCCTGCCCGACGACATAGATGAGATCGCCGATGCCCAGCGTTGACCCGTCAGTTGACTCCGACTCCGTGCCCGCGCCCGGGTTCGCCGGACCCGATTTCGAGGGCTCGGCCTTCGACGCCCCGCCCGACGCCGAGGTGCCGCGGCGCGAGGAGCGGCTGCAGAAGATCCTCGCCGCCGGCGGCCTCGGGTCGCGCCGCGCCTGCGAGCGCATGATCGACGAGGGCCGGGTCACGGTCAACGGCCGTGAGGCGAGCCTCGGCGACAAGGCCGACCCCAGCCGCGACGCCATCCACGTCAACGGGCAGCGCCTGGTGACCGACACCCGGCTGGTGTACATCGCGCTGAACAAGCCGCGCGGCGTCGTCTCCACGATGGACGACGAGAAGGGCCGCAACGCGATCTCGGACCTCGTGCCCAACATCGAGTCGCGGGTGTTCCACGTGGGCCGGCTCGACCAGGACAGCGAAGGCCTGATCCTGCTCACCAACGACGGCGGGCTCGCGCACAAGCTCATGCACCCGTCCTACGAGGTGGCCAAGACCTACCAGGTGGAGATCCCCGGCCCCGTCCCGCGCGCGATGGGCCGCGAGCTCAAGTCCGGCGTCGCCCTCGAGGACGGCCCGGTGAAGGTCGACTCGTTCCGGGTCGTGGACGCCTACGGCAAGGTGGCCCTCGTCGAGGTGGTCCTGCACGAGGGCCGCAACCACATCGTCCGGCGCATGTTCGACGCCGTCGGCTTCCCGGTGCAGCGGCTCATCCGCACCCAGATCGGCCCGATCCGCCTCGGCGACCTGCGGCCGGCGCGCACGCGGCACCTGTCGCAGGCCGAGATCGGGGCGCTCTTCAAGGCCGTCGGGGAGTAGCGCCTCCGCCTGTCCGCATCGGACCAGGATGCGGACAGGCCCTGTCCTGTACGCGGGCGATACTGAGCCCATGCTCGAAACCTCGGCGCGACTGCTGGCCCTGCTGTCCCTGCTGCAGGCCCGCCGCGACTGGCCCGGCCAGACGCTCGCCGACCGGCTCGAGGTCAGCCCGCGCACGGTCCGCCGGGACGTGGACCGGCTGCGCGAGCTGGGTTACCCGGTGCAGGCGACGCGCGGGCCGGACGGCGGCTACCGGCTCGACGCCGGCTCCGAGCTGCCGCCGCTGCTGTTCGACGACGACCAGGCCGTGGCCGTGGCGGTCGCGCTGCAGACGGCCACGATGTCGGTCCAGGGCGTCGAGGAGGCGGCGCTGCGGGCCCTGGCCACGGTGCGCCAGGTGATGCCCGCGCGCCTGCGCCACCGCATCGACGCCCTGCAGGTGACGCGCGTGGCGAAGAGCTCCTGGCGCGAGGGCGACATCGACGCCGAGCGCCTGCTCGCGATCGGCGCGGCGGTCCGCGCCCGCGAGGTGCTGCGCTTCGACTACGAGGGCCGCCGCGAGATGCGCGAGGGTCCCGCCGGCCAGCGCCCGCCGCGCCGCGCCGAGCCGCACCACCTGGTGACCTGGGGCGGGCGGTGGTACCTGATCGGCTGGGATCTCGACCGGGCGGACTGGCGCATGTACCGCGTCGACCGCATGACCCCGCGCACCCCCAACGGCCCCCGCTTCCAGCCGCGCCCGCTGCCGGCCGCGGACGTGGCCGACTTCGTGGCGGAGCGCTTCGAGCGCCAGGACCTGTCCCCGTGCAAGGGAACGGCGATCCTGCACGTCCCGGCCGCGGCGGCGAACGATTGGATTCGCGGGCAGGCCCTGGTCGAGGACGCGGGCCCGGACCGGTGCCGGGTGACGGCGGGCTCGTGGTCGTGGGTGGGGCTGGCCGCGTGGTTCGGCATGTTCGGCGCGGACTTCGAGCTGGTGGGCCCGCCGGAGCTGGTCGAGGCCGGGGCGGCCCTGGCCGAGCGGTTCGCCCGCGGCTCGGGCCGCACCAGCACGGTGCCGCACTAACTTCGAGGCCGCACCAGCTTCGAGGCCGCACCAGCTTCGAGGCCGCACCAGCTTCGAGGCCGCACCAGCTCAGGCCACGCCGACCTCTTGCCGCACCAGCTCTATGGCGCGAGCTCTTGTCGCGTCGAACTCTTGCCCGCTCCGGCTCAGTGACGCGGGCTCTTGTTGCCTCGACTTTTCCCGCACCGAACGGTCGAACCGGATATGTCGGGCGCTGGCGCGCCGCGACATATCCGACATTTCGTATATGCGAGTTAGGCGGCCTTGCGGACCGTCTTCAGGGCGTTGCCCCACGCGATCGTCTGGTCGAGGACCGTGGTGAGCGTGGACTCGTGCTGCGGGCCCGGCTTGAAGACCGAGAAGTTCTCGAAGTCGGTGAAGAGCGAGAGCGCGACCTGGGCGCGCACGTCGGCGATCTGCAGCTCGCCCGCGATCAGCCGCAGGTGCTCGACCGCGCGGGTGCCGCCCGCGGAGCCGTAGCTCACGAAGCCGGCCGCCTTGTTGTTCCACTCGCCGTAGAGGTAGTCGATCGCGTTCTTCAGCGCGCCGCTGGTCGAGTGGTTGTACTCGGGCGTGACGAAGATGTAGGCGTCGAACTCGGCGATCTTGGCCGACCACTGCTTGGTGTGCTCGTTGGCGTACTGCCCGAAGGACGGCGGCGCGGCCTCGTCCAGGTGCGGCAGGTTGTAGTCGAGCAGGTCGACCAGCTCGAACTCCGCGTCCGCGCGGCGGCTCGCGATGTCGTAGACCCACTTGGCCACGGCCTCGCCGTTACGGCCCGGACGCGTGCTGCCGAGGATGATTCCGACCTTGGTCACAGCGTGGTTCCTCTTTCTGCGTGGCGCCACCGGGGAAGGGTGACGTGTCACCGAGACGATAGCTCACAACTACGGTGACGTGTCACCCACACCCGTAGACTGCCGGTGTGATGGATCCGGGGTGGCTGAACGAGCGGGAGCAGCGGGCGTGGCGCGCGTACCTCGCCCTCAACGCCGAGGTCCAGCGCCGCACGGCCCGGCAGTTGCTGCGGGAGACGGGGCTCACGATCGCGGAGTACGCGGTGCTGGCGCGCCTGTCGGAGGCGCCGGGCGGGCGGCTGCGCGTGTTCCAGCTGCGAGTCGCGGCCGACTGGGAGAAGACGCGGCTCACGCACCAGATCACCCGGATGACGGCCCGGGGGCTGGTGGCCCGGGAGCCGTGCGCCGACGACCCGCGCGGGGCGTTCGTGGTGCTGACCGAGGCCGGCTGGGAGGCGGTGGCCGCGGCGGCGCCCCGGCACGTGGCGCACGTGCGGCACTGGTTCTTCGACGCGCTGGACCCCGAGCAGGTGGACGCGCTGCTGGGCATCGCCGACTCGGTGCTGTCGCGCCTGCCCGAGGCCGACCGCACGATGGGCGAGCCGTGCACGCAGCGCCCCGTTTGCCCAGGCGATTCCGACATTTCCGAAATGTCGGAATGTTCGCCGCGCGGGGTCGGTGCCGGGTCCTGCGACGCGGTCGGCGAGGAGGTTCCGCCCTGTGATGCGGCCGGCGAGGAGGTTCCGCCGTGTGACGAGGCTCCCGCGGACTGCGACGAGGCGGGCGAGCCGGCCACTCGTTGAGGAGGCGGGCGGGCCGGCTACGCGTTGGCGAGGCGCGCCAGTCGGCTACTTGCTGAGGAGGCGGGCAGGCCAGTCGGCTACTCATTGGCGAGGCGGGCGAGCCGGCTACTTGCTGAGGAGGCGGGCGGGCCGGAGGCGGGCGGGCCGGAGGCGGGCGAGGCTACTCGCTGAGAAAGGCGGGCGAGCCGGCCACTCGTTGAGCGAGCGAACGAGCGCGTCGGTGCGCTGTGCCATCCCGGGGAAACCGGATGTGACGGCGGCCTCCCGTGGGCGGGCGTCATCGGCGGGTCAAGTACTGTTTTGAAGGGCTTCATCGAGTCAGAGGAGACGGGCGTGCACGACGAGGGCCGGCAACTGGTGATTGCCGTCGACGGGCCGTCCGGCTCCGGCAAGTCCACCATCTCCCGCCGAGTCGCCCAGGCGCTCAACGCGCGCTACCTGGACACCGGCGCCATGTATCGCGCGGTCACCTACGCGGTGCTGCGCGACAACGTCGACCTGGGCGACGCCGACAAGATCGCCGCGGTCGCCGACGGCGTCGAGCTGGTCGTCGGCACCGATCCGGTGAGCCCGCACGTGAGCGTCGACGGCGTCGGTGTCGACCGGGAGATTCGCGGGGCGGAGGTCACCCGGGCGGTGTCGGCCGTCTCGGCGGTCCCGGCCGTGCGTGCCCGGCTCGTCGCCCAGCAGCGCGCGATCATCACCGAGTCCGGGCGGATCGTCGTCGAGGGACGTGACATCGGCACCGTCGTGGCGCCCGATGCCGACCTCAAGGTCTACCTCACCGCCGACGCCGAGGAGCGCGCCCGCCGCCGCAGCAGCGAGAACGCGACCGACCGGGCCGCCACCGCGGCCGACCTCGCGCGGCGCGACCGGCTCGACTCGACCCGCGCCGCCGACCCGCTGCGCCAGGCCGACGACGCCGTGGTGCTCGACACCACCGCGCTCGGCATCGACGAGGTGGTCGAGCGGCTGCGGCGCATGCTCGACAAGGTGACGGCGTGAACGCAGCCCCAGCGGACGTCTCCCGGGCCGGGATACGCCGGGTTCCCGGCTGCGCGACCGGCGGACCACGACCCGCACACGAACGCTCGGACCGATCCGGGTTGCGCAACGAGGACCGGGCCGGGATCCGCAAAAGCGACCGAGCCAGGTTGCGCAACGAGGACAAAAACGACCGAGCCGGATCGCGCAACGAGGACCGGGCCGGGATCCGCACGAGCGACCGAGCTGGGTCGCGCAACGAGGACAAAAACGACCGAGCCGGGTTGCGCAACGAGGACCGGGCCGGAATCCGCAAAAACGACCGAGCCGGGATGTGCAACAAGGACCGAGCCGGGATGCGCTGGAAGGTGACGGCGTGAACGCAATGCCCGCGGACGTCTCCCGCGACGTTCTCGACGAGAGCGACGACATGGACATCGAGCTCAGCCTGCCCATCGTCGCCGTCGTCGGCCGCCCCAACGTCGGCAAGTCCACGCTGGTCAACCGGGTCCTCGGGCGCCGCCAGGCGGTCGTGGAGGACGTCGCCGGGGTGACCCGCGACCGGGTCGCCTACGACGCCGAGTGGTCCGGCCGGAACTTCACGATCGTCGACACGGGCGGCTGGCTGCCCGACGCCCGCGAGCGGGCCAGGGCCATCGCGACCCAGGCCGAGATCGCCGCGCAGACCGCCGACGTGGTCCTCTTCGTCGTCGACGCCACGATCCCGCCGACCGCCGACGACGAGGCCGCGGTGCGCATGCTGCGCCGCAGCGCGAGCAAGGTGATCCTCGTCGCGAACAAGGTCGACAACGACCGGATCGAGGGCGAGACCGCCAGCCTGTGGGGCCTCGGGCTGGGCGAGCCGTTCCCGGTCTCGGCCCTGCACGGCCGCGGCTCCGGCGACCTGCTCGACAAGATCCTCGAGCACCTGCCCGCAGCTCGCAAGGTCGAGCCGCGCGAGGCCGGCCCGCGCCGCATCGCGCTCGTCGGGCGCCCCAACGTGGGCAAGTCGAGCCTGCTCAACAAGCTGGCCAAGGAGGAGCGCGCGGTCGTCGACTCGGTCGCGGGCACCACCGTCGACCCGGTGGACAGCCTCGTGGACTTCGGCGGCGAGACCTGGCACCTCGTCGACACCGCCGGCCTGCGCAAGCGTGTCTCGCACGCGAGCGGGACCGAGTACTACGCGTCCCTGCGCACCAACGCGGCCATCGAGGCCGCCGAGGTCGCGATCGTGCTGCTGGACGCGAGCGAGGTCATCTCGGAGCAGGACCAGCGGATCATCACGATGGTGATCGAGGCCGGCCGGGCGCTCGTGATCGCGTTCAACAAGTGGGACCTGGTCGACGAGGACCGGCGCTACCAGCTCGGCAAGGAGATCGACCGCGAGCTGCGCCGCGTCCCGTGGGCCGTGCGCGTGAACGTCTCGGCGCTGACCGGCCGTGCGGTGGACAAGCTGGCGCCGGCCCTGCGCACCGCGCTGGCCAACTGGGAGCGCCGGGTGCCGACGGGGCAGCTCAACCAGTGGCTCACCGCGCTCGTCCAGGCGACCCCGCACCCGGTGCGCGGCGGCCGCGCCCCGCGCGTGCTGTTCGCGACCCAGGCCGGTGTGTCGCCGCCCAAGTTCGTGCTGTTCACGACGGGCGTCCTGGACCCGGGCTACGTCCGCTTCGTCGAGCGCAAGCTGCGCGAGGAGTTCGACTTCACCGGCACGCCGATCCACATCACGGTGAAACCGCGAAAGAAGAACAAGAAGTAAAGCGGCGGAGGAAGAACAAGCAGTAGCGTCAGGCGCGCTCGGTGCGGAGGCGATCGGCCAGCACCGTGAGCCGGTCGGCGTGGTGCTCGATGGCCCGGATCATCCGCCGGTCGTCGTCGCCGCTCACGCGGTCGCCGAGGATCTCCGCGTAGCCGCGGATCGGCGCCAGCCCGGAGCGCAGGACGAACGAGAGGTCCTCCGGCTCGGCGATCTCGGGCGCGGGGCGGTTGCGCCGGGGGAGCAGCGCCTCGGCGCCGGCGGCGAGCACGACGAGTACCACGAACACGGTGAGTCCCAAGGTGCGCTCCCTGTCGAAGTCCGGCCGGTTCCAGGGCTGACTTCGGCGTGCCCGGGGCATCCGTGAGCACCGGGCACCGGACCGCACCCGGTTGACCCCAGAATCAGTCGGCTGACCCCAGAATCAGTCGGCCAGGGCGAAGACCTCCGCGTGCATCTGGGTCTTGGGCACGCCCAGCTTGCGCAGCGACGCGAGGACCGTGTCCGTCATGGCGGTCGGCCCGCAGACGTACACGTCGCGCTGGCGGATGTCGGGCACCAGCGTGGTCAGGTGCTCCGGGCTCAGCGGCGGCGGGTTCGTGTCCTTGGTGCGGCCCACGACGAGCATCAGCGTCGCGCGCTTGGTGTGCGCGAGGTCGCGCAGCTCGCCCAGCAGCGTGGCGTCGGCCTCGGAGCGGACGCGGTACATGAGCACGATCGGGCCCTCGAGCACCTCCATCAGCGACCGGATCGGGGTGATGCCGACCCCGCCCGCGATCAGCAGCGTCGAGGACTTCGTGCGGTGCTTGGCGGTGAACGCGCCGTAGGGGCCCTCGACGAAGACGCGGGTGCCGACGCGGAGCTTGCGCAGGCCCGCCGTGCCGTGCCCGACGGCCTTGGCGGTGAGCCGCAGGGTCCGGCCGTCCGGCGCCTGCGACAGGGAGAACGGGTTGACCTGCCACCAGCGGCCCGGGGTGAGGAAGCGCCACAGCATGAACTGCCCGGCCTCCGCCGGCATCCGGTCCAGGCCCCGCCCGGTGACGTACACCGAGGTCACGTCGTCGGACTCGGCCACGACGGCGGACACGCGCAGGCCGTGGCGGAGGTTGCGCCACAGCGGCAGCGCCATCCGGCCGAGCACGAACAGCCCGATCGCGACCGTCCACAGGACCCACCAGTAGACCTTGGCCCACGTGGCCGGCTGGGAGATCGGGTTCTCGATGGTCTGGTGCACGATCGCGAACCCGATGACCGCATAGGTGCCCAGGTGGACGAGGTGCCACAGCTCGTACGGCAACCGCCGCCGCACCGCCCGGGTGGAGGCGAGCACGACGACGAACAGCAGGGTGCCCGAGATGACGCCGGCGAGGGTTCCGAGCGAGCCGAGCCACTTGTCCGCGAGGGTGCCGAACGGCCAGTGGTTGATGCGGGCGTACGCCCACGAAGCGAGCGTCGCGTGCACCACGATCGTCCAGGCGAGCCCGATGCCGACCCAGCGGTGCCAGGCGGTGAGCTGGCCGAGCCCGAGCCGCCGGTCCAGCCACGGCACCCGGGCCACGAGCACGAGCTGCAGCGCGAGCAGCACCGCGGCGTGCAGGCCGAGGAAGCGCCCAGCGGCGAGCATGGCGCTCGGCGCGTCGGTCGCGGTGAAGAACAGCACCTCGACCACGGCCGCGTTGGCGAGCGCGGCGGCGACCAGCGCGGACGTCGCCCGCTGGGGCCCCGTCCCGCCTCGCGGCCGCCGGTGCCGCTGCACCCGTTCCGAGATGGCGGCCCTGGGGTCGTGCATCCGGATCGGCGCTTGCACACTGCTCGTGGGGGTGCTCATCAGGCCTCGAATCGGTCGGAAAGGGCGTAGCGCAGGAGTACCACGTCGTCCATCTGCCGCACGTCCACCACCGTGGCGCGGTGGCCCGGGTGCCACGGGAAGCGGCCGTCGCCGACGAACCGCGGGGCCCGCCCGTCGCCGACGAAGAACGGCGCGATCACGAGCTGCAGCTCGTCGACGAGCCCGGCGGTGAGGAACATCGTGTTGATCGTGCTGCCGCCCTCGACCAGCAGCCGCCCGACCCCGCGGGCGGCGAGGTCCTCGAGCACGAAGGCGGCGTCGACGGGCTCGCCGCCGTCGACGACCTCGGCCCGCCCGCCGAGCCGGGCCCGGTTGTGGCGGGCGGTCGTCGTCGCGCAGTACACGATCTTCTCGGTGTCGCCCTCGGTGAAGAACCGCGAGCCGGGGTCGACGTCGCCGTGGCCGAGGATCGCGACCTTCGCCGGGGGCGGCAGCCCGTCGCCGGCCCGCCGCTCCCGGCGCTCGGCCGCGCGCACGAGCAGCCGCGGGTTGTCGCGGCGGATGGTGTTGGCCCCGACCAGGATCGCGTCGCAGCCGGCCCGCATCGCGTCGACCCGGTCGAGGTCCTCGCTGTTGGAGAGCACCAGCCGCTCGTCGGTCGCGTCGTCGAGATACCCGTCCAGCGACATCGCGCAGCTCAGCAGCACGTAGGGTCGCGCCCGCGAAGTCTGCACGGCCGCATTGTCCCAAGGCGCGAGCGTCGCCTCACCGAGCGGCGGCACGGCTCGCCTTTGCCGCGAGGTATCCCGCGTTGGCCGGGCTGAGAAATACCCCGGTCGGCACGGAGTCGGCCACCGTGATCCCGAGCCCGCCGAGCTGGTCGGCCTTGTCGGGGTTGTTGGTCAGCAGCCGGATGCGGTCCACGCCGAGCGCGTCGAGCATCTGGGCGGCCGCGGAGTAGTCCCGCTCGTCCTCGGCGTGGCCGAGCGCGATGTTGGCCTCGAAGGTGTCCAGGCCCGTGTCCTGCAGCGCGTACGCGTCGAGCTTCGAGTACAGGCCGATGCCCCGCCCCTCCTGCCGCAGGTACAGCAGAAAACCCCCGGACTCGGCGATCCGCTCGATCGCCTCACGCAGCTGCGGCCCGCAGTCGCAGCGCTCACTGCCGAAGATGTCCCCGGTCAGGCACTCGCTGTGCAGGCGGACCAGCGGCGCGGCGCCCCCGTCGCCGCTGCGGCGCACCGCGCCGGCCCAGTCGCCGAGGCCGAAGGCGACGTGCTCGCGGCCGTCGACCAGGCCGTGGAACGTGAACAGGCGGGCGGTGGTGGAGTACCCGTCGAGGAGCCGCAGCGGCACGGTCACCTGCGTGCGCGTGGTTGCCCCAGGCAGTGTTTCGAACATCCCTCTCCTTCAGCTGGCCACGGTGCGTCGGCGGAACAGCAGGACCACGACGCCGGGAAGGCTCGACACCAGCACCAGTACCCCATAGACGGTCGCCGTAGCGACGCCTTGCGCGGCGGTCAGGCCCGCGGCGGCGAACGCCCAGGCGGCGACGCCCTCCCGCGGCCCGAACCCGCCGATGTTCGCGGGCACCCCCATCGCCAGCAGCGCCAGCAGCGTCAGCGGCAGCAGCTGCCCGGCCGGCGCGGTCAGGCCGGCGGTGCGCGCGGCGACGATGAAGGTGACCAGATGACCGGCGACCGCGACGGCGGAGAAGAAGACGACCCCGGGCCAGATCCGCCGGGCGAGCAGCACCTCGCGGACGTCGGCCCGGGCGGTGCGCACGGCCCGGCGCCACCACTGCGGCCCGCGCCGCCCGGCGACGAGCGCGAGCACGGCCACGACCAGCGCGAGCGCGGCCGCGACGGCGGCGATCCGGGGCATCAGCGGGCGCACCGGCGAGGGCAGCGCCCAGAGCAGCCCGACGGCGAGGGTGAGCTGGACGACCTGGCCGGCGGTGCGCTCCCACACGACGGCGCGGATGCCGCGGCCGACGTCGCCGTCCGCGCGCCCGTGGCCGACGGCCCGGTCGACGTCGCCGAGCACCCCGCCCGGCAGCGTGGAGTTGATGAGCACGGCCCGGTACAGCTCCGCGACCGCGGTGTGCAGCGGCAGCCGCAGGCCCAGCCCGCGGGCGACGAGCCGCCAGCGCCAGGCGCACGCGACGATCGTGGCCGCCCCGACGCCGACCGCGGCGACGATCGCCCACGCGTCGATCATGCGCAGCCCGGCGATGAAGGGGCCGCTGCCGACCCGCCAGACGAGCACCGCGAGCACGGCGAGGCCGGCGACGGTCCGCACGAGACCCCAGTTGATCGCCCGGCGACCCGTGGTGGGCACGACGGCGGCGGCGTTGGCCATGGGGGCTCCCTTCCGGACGATCTCTCTTGTCATACGCCGCCCGGACCGATCGGGTTCAGTCCACCGCCGCGTGTCGGAAAACCGCCTCGATCGCGCGGGCGGTGTCGTCCCACCCGGTGAGGGTGGCCCGGCGGGCGAGCGCGGCGGTTCGGAGGCGCTCGCGCAGCGCCGCGTCGTCGAACCAGTTCCGCAGGGCGCCGGCCAGGGCGCCGGGATCGCCGGGCGGCACCAGCCAGCCGGGCGGCGCGGCGGCCCCGATCGCGTCCGGCAGCCCCTGCGCGGTCGTGGCCAGGACGGGGACCCCGCGGGCGAGGGCCTCGGCGGCGACCATGCCGTAGGTCTCGCCCAGCGACGGATGCACCAGCAGGTCCGCGGCCGCGTACAGGCCGCCGGCGGCGCGCGGGCCGGTCAGCTCGATGCGGGAGCCGAGACCGAGCGCGTCGATGCGCCCGCGCAGCGTGGCGACGAAGCCCGGGTGGTGGTCGAGGGAGCCGGCGCAGACGCACGTCCAGGCCCGGTCGGCGACCCGCGCGAGGGCCTCGACCAGCACGTCGTGGCCCTTGTGGGCGCCGACCACGGCGACGCAGAGCAGCGACCCGGCGCCGCCCGAACCCTCCGCGAGTGGCGCGGGATCGACGCCCGGGGTCGCCACATGCACGGTTTCGGGGCTCAGACCGTACAACTCGATCAATCGGCGACGGGTCCAGCCGCTGGTCGCGATGACCCCGCTCGCCGCGCGCAGCGCCCGGGCCTCGGAGGCCCGGAGCGCGTCGAAGGGCATGTGCACCAGCACGACCAGCCGCAGGCGGGCCGTGTGCGCCTCCAGCACCGCGGGCGCGCACGAGGCGATCAGGCCGTCGATCAGTACCGCGGAGCCGTCCGGAATCCCGGCGAGCAGGGTGCCGAGCGCCGCGAGCTCCCCGGCGCTCGGCCCCGGCCACGCACCGAAGGCCGGCCGTTCGAGGACGGTCAGCCGGTCGCAGATTTCGCGGTCGTACCGGTTGCCGCCGCTCGGCGAGCCGGGGTCGTCGATGTCGTTGGGCAGGACGAAGAAGATCACAGATCGCGCTCGTACGTGGCCCAGGCCACGTGGGACTCGCGCAGGGTCACGGACAGCCGCTCCAGCCCGGCCCCGCCCGCCCCCAGCGCCCCCGCGGCGACCCGCTCGGCCAGCCGGTCGGCGACCACCGCGGCGAGCATCTCGGTCGACGTGTTGACGCCGCTGAAGTCGGGCTCGTCGTCGAGGTTGCGGTAGTTGAACGCGGCCAGGACGTCCTTGAGCTGCTGCGACGCCAGGCCGATGTCCACCACCAGGTTGTCGGCGTCGAGCTGCCGGCGGAAGAAGGTCACGTCCACGACGTAGGTCGCGCCGTGCAGGCGCTGGGCGGGCCCGAAGACCTCGCCGCGGAAGCTGTGGGCGATCATCATGTGGTCACGGACGGTGAGGCTGTACACGCGGCATGCTCCTGTTCAGTAGGTGATCACGTGGCCGAGGGCCGGCAGCGTCCCGTCGGCGAGCCGCGGCAGCACCGCCGGCAGCTCGGCGAACGGGGACTCGCCGGTGATGAGGGCGTCGAAGGCGGGGTCGCGCAGCAGGCGCAGCGCCAGGGCCATCCGGTCGGCGTAGGTGCGGGTGGCGGCCCGGGCCGGCGAGACGGTGCCGACCTGGCTGCTGCGGATCGTGAGCCGGCCCGAGTGGAACGCCCCGCCCAGCGCGAGGGTGACCGGGCGGTCGCCGTACCAGCTCAGCTCCACCACCGTCCCCTCGGCGGCCAGCAGCCCGAGCGCCGTCTGCAGCCCCCGCTCGGACGCGCTCGCGTGGATCACGAGGTCGCGGCCCCGGGACGCCTCGTCCGGGCCGACGAACGCGACCCCGAGCGCGTCCGCGACGGCCCGGCGCGACGGGTCGGTGTCGACCAGCTCGACCTCGGCCCCGGGCAGGCGGGCCAGCAGTGCGGCGACGCTGCAGCCGACCATCCCCGCGCCGACCACGCTCACCCGGTCGCCGATCAGCGGGGCCGCGTCCCACAGCGCGTTCACGGCCGTCTCCACGGTGCCGGCGAGCACGGCCCGGCGCGGCGGCACCCCCTCGGGCAGCGGCACCACCGCCGCGCGCGGCACCACGTACTCGGTCTGGTGCGGATACAGGCAGAACACCGTCCGGCCGCGCAGGTCCGCCGGGCCGGCCTCGACCACGCCGACGTTCAGATAGCCGTACTTCACCGGGAACGGAAAGCCGCCCTCCTGGAACGGCGCGCGCATCGCCTCGTGCTGGTCGGCCGGCACCCGCCCGGCGAACACGAGGGTCTCGGTGCCGCGGCTCACGCCCGAGTACAACGTCCGGACCAGCACCTCGTCCTCGCCCGGCGCGGGCACCTCGACCGGGCGGATCTCGCCCCCCGACTCGGTGGTCCAGAACGCGTACGCCACTGGCATGCGAAAACTCCCTGGAATCGTGCAGATCGAACCGTCACGCCCGAATGCGCGTATGCACTGACGGGTCCATGGTCAGCAAGCACAGCCTCGTACACGGAGCGACGATGCCGAAGGTTCGAACCGGTCCGGTCATTGGACTGATCTTCCATGTTGCCGTGCTCGGCGTCCTCTCGGGGACGGTCGGGCTGGGAACGGCGGGCTGGGCGGTCGGTCTCGCCGGCGGTCTGGTCGTCTCGATCGCGCTCGAGGCGGGCCTGCAGCGCTCCGGGGCCGAGGCCTTCGGCGCCGCGAACTGGGTGACGCTGACCCGGGCCGGGCTCGCCGGGGGTGTGGCCGCGCTTACCGCCGACTCCTTCACACGGCCCGTGTCGGTCCCGGTGCTGTGCGTGCTCGCCGCGGTCGCCCTCGCCCTGGACGCCGTGGACGGCAACGTCGCCCGGCGCACCGGCGGGGTCACCCCGCTCGGCGCGCGCTTCGACATGGAGACCGACGCCTGGCTGATCCTCGTGCTCAGCGCGTTCGTGGCCGAGTCCGTCGGGCCGTGGGTGCTCGCGATCGGGGCGATGCGCTACGTGATCGGGGTCGCCACGTGGCTCGTGCCCTGGCTGCGCGGGCCGGTCCCGCCCCGGTACTGGCGCAAGGTGGTCGCCGCGATGCAGGGTGTGACCCTCGCCGTCGCCGCGTCCGGGCTCCTGCCGCTCGCGGTCACGACCACCGTCGTGGCCATCTCGCTGCTGTTCCTCGTCGAGTCGTTCGGCTCCGAGGTGCTGTGGCGCTGGCGCCGGCAGTCGCTGCGGATCGCGGTGTCATCCTGATGTCCGTGCTGGCACCCGACGTCGAGACCCCCGCGCCGCCGTCGCCCCCGAGGCGGTCCCGGTCGCGCACGGTCCTGGTGTGGGCGGGAACGCTGCTCGGGGCCGCGGTGGTGCTGTTCACGCTGGTCACGCCGGATCGGCTCACGCAGTACACCCTCGGGGCCTTCCTGCGGATCCCGATCGAGGGTCTGCTGCTCGTCGCGCTGTTCCTCGCCGTGCGCGGCCGGGCCCGGACCGTGGTGCTCTGGGCGGCCGGGATCCTGCTCGGCGCGCTGTTCATCATCCGGCTGTTCAACCTCGGCTTCTACACCGCGCTCGCGCGCCCGTTCGACCCGGTGCTCGACTGGGTGCTGCTGGACCCGGCGTACGGCCTGGTCAAGTCCTCGCTCGGGGAATCGGCCGCGATCGTGATCACGGTCATCCTCAGCCTGGTCGTGCTCAGCGTGCCCGTGGTGATGACGCTCACGCTGCGCCGGCTCGCCCGCCTGGCCGTGCGGCACCAGGTGGCCACCACCCGCGGCACCGCGATCCTGGCCGCGGCCTGGGCGGTGTTCGCGGTCTTCGACGTGCAGGCCGCGAGCGGGGTGCCGGTCGCCTCCGACGGGGCCGTCGGCGCGCTCGGGACCCAGGTCTCGCTCGTGCGGCGCGACCTCGACGACGGCGAGAAGTTCGGCCGGCAGTCCCAGATCGACGCGTTCCGCGACGTGCCCGGCTCGCAGCTGCTCACCGCGTTGCGCGGCAAGGACGTGCTGCTCACGTTCGTGGAGAGCTACGGGCGCGACGCGGTGCAGAATCCGCAGTACGCGCCCCAGGTCAACGCGGTGCTCGACGACGGCACGAAGCGGCTGGCGGCGAAGGGCTTCCAGGCCCGCTCGGCGTTCCTGACCTCCCCGATCACCGGCGGCGGCAGCTGGATGGCGCACGAGACGCTGCTGTCGGGCCTGTGGGTCGACAACAACCAGCGCAGCTCGTCGCTGCTGGCCGGCGACCGGTTCACGCTCAACGCCGCGTTCCGCCGGGGCGGCTGGCACGTCGGCGGGATCATGCCGGCCAACGACCGCGACTGGCCCGAGGGCAAGTTCTTCCAGTACCACGACCTCTACGACTCGCGGAACATGGGCTACAAGGGCCCGAAGTTCAGCTACGTGCCCGTGCCCGACCAGTTCACGCTGGCGGCCTACCAGCGCCTGGAGCGCGCGCCGGGCCACCAGCCGACCTTCACGGAGATCCCGCTCGTCTCCAGCCACGCGCCCTGGACGCCGATTCCGCAGCTGGTCGGCTGGGACGAGGTCGGCGACGGCACCGTCTACCGCTCGATGAGCACCGAGGGCGACCCGCCGGACTCGGTGATCCGCACCTCGGAGAAGATCCGCACGGCCTACCGCAACTCGATCGTGTACTCGCTGAGCTCGCTGATCTCCTACGTGGAGACCTACGGTGACGACAACCTCGTGGTCGTCTTCCTCGGCGACCACCAGCCGTCGCCGGTCATCGTCGGGGACACCGCGAGCCACGACGTGCCGATCACGATCGTCGCCCGCGACCCCGCCGTGCTCGCGAAGATCTCGGGCTGGGGCTGGCAGGACGGGCTGCGGCCCGCCGACGGGGCGCCAGTGTGGCGAATGGACCAGTTCCGCGACAAGTTCCTGACCGCCTACCGCTAGCGGCGCTTGCGTATCCTCGACGGATGCCGAAAGGAACGCGCCGCAACGCCGAGCGGGGGCGGATCGGGCCGTTCCCGGTGTGGGCGGTCATCGCGGTGGCCGTGGTCGTGCTGGTCGGGGCCGGAGTCGCCTACGCCGTGTCCGGGGGCGACGACTCCCCGTCGCCCGGGGCGGTGGCCTCCGAGGGCGGGTCGGCGCGCGCGAGCGCCGCGGCACCGGCGTCGTCCGCCGCCGCGGGGTGCGCCGAGTCGGTGGTCGCCAAGCTGCCGCTCGAACTGCAGGCGGCCCAGCTGCTCATGATCGGCACGCCGCTGAGCTCGCCGCTCGGGGCGACACAGACGCTGCAGAAGTACAAACTGGGCGGTATCTTCCTCGCCGGGCGCTCCTCGGCCTCGGCGGCCACGCTGCGCCAGCAGATCACCCAGCTCCAGGACGCGGCCCGGGCCGGCGGCGGGCTCGCGCTGCAGGTCGGCATCGACCAGGAGGGCGGCCAGGTCCAGACGCTCAAGGGCGACGACTTCCCGGCCATCCCGACCGCGGTCAGCCAGGGCCGCCTCGACGCCTCGACGCTGAACAGCCGCACCGCCGAGTGGGCCGGGCGGCTCAAGGGCATCGGGATCACGATCGACCTCGCGCCCGTCGCCGACGTGGTGCCCGCGGACGTGGGCAAGAGCAACCCGCCGATCGGGGGGTTCGAGCGGCAGTACGGCTCGACGCCCGGGCCCGTCGCCGAGGACGTGGCCACGGTGGTGACCGCGATCCAGGGCGCGGGCGTGCAGACCACGCTCAAGCACTTTCCCGGCCTGGGCCGCGTGCGCGTGAACACCGACACCACGACGGGCGCGCGCGACGACCTGACGACCGCGGACGACGCGTCGCTGGAGCCGTTCGCGAGCGGCATCAAGGCCGGGTCGGCCGCGGTGATGATCTCCTCGGCGACATACCCGAAGCTCGACGCGAAGAACGTCGCCGCGTTCTCGGCGCCGATCGTGACCGACCTGCTGCGGGGGAAGCTCGGCTTCGACGGGCTCGTGATGTCGGACGACCTCGGCGCGGCGGTCGCGGTGTCCTCGGTCCCGGTGGGGCAGCGGGCCGTGAAGTTCGTGCAGGCCGGCGGGGACATGCCGCTGAGCGTGCGGCTCTCCGACGCCGAGCCGATGACGGACGCGCTCGTCGCCGCGGCGAAGGCCGACCCGGCGTTCGCCCAGCGCGTGACCCAGTCCGCGACCCGCGTGGTGCGCAGCAAGGTCCGGGCCGGGCTCGTGACCTGCGGCTAGCCCGGGTCATCCGGTTCGCAGGACGCTCCGGCCGCGGACCCGCGGCAACCCTGGATCCCGAAGACGTCACTCGCGTCGGAAGGACCGATTCCCATGGCCAGGGCAGTAGGCATCGACCTCGGGACGACCAACTCGGTGATCGCCGCGTTCGAGGGCGGGGCGCCGACCGTGATCCCCAACGCCGAGGGCAGCCGGACCACGCCGTCGGTGGTCGCGTACACGCCGGGCGGCGAGCGGCTCGTCGGGCACCTGGCGCGGCGCCAGGCGGCGCTCAACCCCGAGGGCACCATCACCTCCGCGAAACGGTTCATCGGGCGGCGCTTCGACGAGATCCCCGAGGAGGCCGCGACCGTCACCTACACCGTCGTGCCCGGCCCCGAGGGGGCGGTCCGGTTCGACGTGCGCGGACGGCGGATCTCACCGGAGGAGGTCTCCGCCCAGGTCCTGCGCAAGCTCGCCGACGACGCCGCGAAGTACCTCGGCGAGAAGGTCACCGAGGCCGTGATCACGGTGCCCGCCTACTTCAACGACGCGCAGCGCCAGGCCACCAAGGACGCGGGCCGCATCGCCGGGCTCGAGGTCCTGCGCATCATCAACGAGCCGACCGCGGCGGCGCTCGCCTACGGCCTGGACAAGCAGGGCCACGAGACCGTCCTGGTCTTCGACCTCGGCGGCGGCACCTTCGACGTGAGCATCCTCGACGTCGGCGACGGCGTGGTCGAGGTGCGCGCGACGGCCGGCGACACCCACCTCGGCGGCGACAACTTCGACCACCGGCTCGTCGACCACCTCGCCGAGGAGTTCCGCCGCGACGAGGGCATCGACCTGCGCCGCGACCCGCAGGCCCTGCAGCGGCTCATCGAGGCCGCCGAGCGGGCCAAGATCGAGCTGTCGACGGTGCCCCAGACCACCGTGAACCTGCCGTTCATCACCGCCGACGCGAACGGCCCCAAGCACCTCACGACGACCGTCACGCGGGCCGTGTTCGAGGAGCTCACCCACGACCTGCTGGAGCGCACCCTCGCCCCGGTGCGCCAGGCGATGAGCGACGCCCGGGTGGGGGAGGGCGACCTCGACGAGGTGATCCTCGTCGGCGGCGCGACCCGCATGCCGGCCGTGCAGGCCCTGGTCCGGCGGCTCACCGGCGGCAAGGACCCGAACATGAGCGTCAACCCGGACGAGGTCGTCGCGCTCGGCGCCGCGATCCAGTCCGGGGTGCTCAAGGGCGACGTGCGCGATGTCGTCCTGCTCGACGTGACCCCGCTCTCGCTCGGCGTGGAGACCCTCGGCGGCCTCATGACCCGCGTGATCGAGCGCAACACGACCATCCCGACCCGGCGCACCGAGACGTTCACGACCGCCGAGGACAACCAGCCCGCGGTCGAGGTCGTGGTGCTGCAGGGCGAGCGGGAGCGGGCCTCCGACAACCGGGTGCTGGGCCGGCTGCGGCTCGAGCACATCCGCTCGGCGCCGCGCGGAGGGCCGCAGATCGAGGTGACGTACGACATCGACGCCAACGGCATCCTGCAGGTCTCGGCCCGGGACCGCGACACCGGCGGCGAGCAGCAGATCACCATCACCGAGAGCGGCACCCTGGACCAGGCCGAGGTGGAGCGCATGGTGCAAGAGGCCGAACGCTTCCGCGGCGAGGACGAGCGCACGCGCCGCTCGGTGGAGGCGCGCAACGAGCTCGACGGGGCCGTCTACCAGGTGCGCCGCCTGCTGACCGAGCGCGAGGTCCCCTCGCACGAGCGCGAGCGGGCACAGCTGCTGCTGGAGGAGGCCCGATCCGCCGGCGACGATGACGTGCCACGGGTGACCGAGGACCTGCGCCAGATGGTGTACGCGCACAGCGGCGGCCCCGCGACCTCCTCGGCCGCCGCGGACGAAGACGTCGTCGACGCCGAGTTCTCGTGAGTGGTCGTGATGATGGATGACGTCGACTGGCAGGAGCGGTGGCGGCGGGCCGCGGCCGATGCCGACAACGCGCGGAAGCGGTGCGATCGGCTGGTCGCCGAGCGCACCGCGGCCGAGCGGGCCCGGTGCACGGCCGCGTGGCTGCCGCTGCTCGACGACCTCGACCTGGCGCTCGAGCACGCCGGCGCCGACCCGGCCACGATCGTCGCCGGCGTCGAGCGGGTGCGTGACGAGGGCCGGGCGGTGCTGGGCCGCCTGGGCTTCGAGCCGCTCGGCGCGCCCGGCGAGGTCTTCGACCCGGCCCGGCACGAGGCGACCGAGGCGGTCGCGGGCGGCCCGGGCGGCGCCGGAACCGTGGTGCGGGTGATCCGCCCCGGCTACGGCGGCCCGGACGGCCTGTTGCGCCCCGCGGCCGTGGCCGTCGCCGTCTCGGGGAACGACTCCGGGACGGACCCGGGGGAGGACTCGGGCGGGGACCCGGGGGAGGAACGGCCCGACGATGGCGCGTGACTTCTACGCGGTGCTCGGGGTGGCGAAGACCGCGACGGGCGAGGAGATCCAGCGGGCGTACCGCACCCTGGCCCGCCGCAGCCACCCGGACGTGAACAAGGAGCCTGGCGCGGAGGATCGCTTCAAGGAGATCACCGAGGCGTACCGGGTGCTCTCGGACCCGTCGCTGCGCCGCGAGTACGACGCCCGGGCCTCGGTCCCGAGCGGCGGCGGTTTCCGCGGCGGCCCCGCTGCCGGCGGCGGCCCCGGCGGCGGGTTTCAGGACTTCGCGGACTTCGAGGACCTGTTCGGCTTCGGGCCGGTGCGGGGGGCCGACGCCGAGGCGACGATCACGATCACGCTCGAGGACTCGTACCGCGGCGGCCACCGCACCGTGACGCTGCCCGACGGCACCCGGCTCGGGGTCACGATCCCGCGTGGCATCGCCGAGGGGCAGCGCCTGCGGCTCGCCGGGCAGGGCGCGGGCGGCCTCGGCGGCGGGCCCCGCGGCGACCTGCACCTCGTGGTGCGGTTCGCGCCGGACCCGCGGTACACAGTGGACGGTCGCGACCTCACCGTCCGGCTCCCCGTCGCCCCGTGGGAGGCGGCCCTCGGCGCGAAGGTCCCGCTGCGCACGCCGGCCGGAGAGGTGCTCCTGGACGTGCCGCGGGGTTCCTCGTCCGGCCGCCGCCTGCGCCTGCGGGGCCAGGGCCTGCCGGGCGCGCGCCCCGGCGACCTCTACGCCGAGGTGCGCGTGATGGTCCCGCCCGACCCGACACCCCAGGAGCGCCGGCTGTTCGAGGAGCTGGCGCGCGCATCGGCCTACGACCCGCGGAGCGCCTCATGACCCTGGCCATCGTGCACACGACGAGACAGACCGCGCGCGTCCGCTCGCTGGAGGCGTTCGCGGCCGCGGCGGGCGTGCATCCGCGCCTGGTCGCCCGGTTCGTGGCCCTGGGCCTGCTGGATCCGGTGCCGGGGGCCGGCGGGGCGCCCGAGTTTCCGGACGCCCAGCTGGCCCGCCTCGCCCGCATCCGCCGCCTGCACGCCGAGCTGCCGCTGAACTACGCCGCGCTGGGTGTCGTGCTGGACCTGCTCGCCCGCATCGAGGAGCTCGAGGCGCAGCTGCGCCACGCGCACCCGGACCGGCCCGACCGGGTCTGAGCAGGCCTAGTCGAGGTCGACGACCTCGCGGCCCAGGGGCCAGAACGCGGCCGGCACGAGCTTGAAGTGCGCGATGCCGAACGGGATGCCGATGATGGTGACGCACAGGGTGATGCCGGCCGAGATGTGGGTCAGCGCGAGCCACCAGCCGGCGAGCACCACCCAGAGCACGTTGGCGAGGCCGGTCACCACGCCGGAGCCGCCGGGCTTGGCCTGCACCGTCCGGCCGAACGGCCACAGGGAGTACACCGCCAGCCGCCACGACGCGATCGCGAACGGGATCGTCACCACGAGCACGAGGCAGATGAGCGCGGCCAGGGCGTAGCCGAGGAACAGCACGAACCCGCCGCCGAAGATGACCCACAGGACGTTGAGGACAAAGCGAATCACCCCTCGATCATGACGTACCGCCGCCACCGCGCACAAAGTCAGGCGGTCCAGAAGGACTCGGGCAACGCCTCCACCTGACGGGCGGCCGTCTCCAGGTCCTCGGTCATCGGCAGGTTCCGGACGAACACCGGGTCGCCGGTCGCCGCCAGCCGGCGCAGCACCTCGGCGTTGCGCCGGATCCGGGCGGCCACCGTGACGCCGAACGCCCGGCGGTCGCCCTCGTAGCCGTACGCGTCGAGCAGCCGGTGCAGCCGCCGCGCGCGATCCTCGAACGCGGTGAAGCCGACGGCCCGGGCGATGTGCTCGGCGTGCAGCGGCACCCACCACAGCGCCGCGAACGCGAGGTCGAACTCGCGGCTCGACGGCCCGGTGACCTCCCAGTCGACGAAGGCGATCCGGCCCTCGTTCCAGACCGCGTTGTAGGGCCCGGCGTCCTGGTGGCCGATGACGAGACCCGGCCGCCAGGAGGCGCCCGACATCCACACGGCGTCGGCGGGCGGGACCCAGCCCTCGGTGGCGTCGTGGAGCCCGCGCAGCCAGGCGCCCACGAGGTCGAGCGTCGTCTCGTCGAACACCCACGGGGCCCACGGCGTGACGTTGCCGATGGTCTCCCCGGGCAGGTACGTCAGCACCTCGCGGCCCTGGTCGTCGAGGCCGCGGGGCCGGGGCGCGCCCTCGAACCCGGCCGCCTCCAGGTGGGCGAGCACCGCATGGACGGCCGGGGTCCACGGCCGGGCCGGTTTTCGGATCGTGTCTCCGAGGCGTTGTGCGCCGGTCGTCCGGCCGCCTTCGAGATTCTCGGGCTTCTCAGGTTCTGTCATCGGCCGGACGCTACTCGCGGGCCGCCGAACCCCCGCGCGATTTTCCGCGCCGCCGGTCGCCGGTGCGGCCTTCGTGGCAGTTTTCCGATCGGATTTCCGACTCGAGTAAGGATCCTTTGTTGTCGTACGACAAGGTCAACGCAAGGTGATCATGACGACGCGGAATGTGAATTTCCACGCAGCCCTGAGTGGTAGGCGCTCAGTGATCCACACCTATACACTTCGCGGCGACATTTATCACATTGACTGCCGTGGCCGGATCGTATTCGGCCCCATCAGAGCCTTGGAGAGCGCGCCGCGATGCGTCCTTCCGCTACACCCGTGCCCGCAATCCGGAACATCTCCACTGTGGACGGTGGGGTCCGGTGACGACGCAAGGCCTTACTCGCCGCAAGATGAGCGGCGGGGGTGTGTGGCTCTTCCAGGTCGGCGCGAGCTCGCCGATGGCGGTGCTCGCCGGCGGTATCGTCGCCACCTACGCGGCCACCGGACTCGTCGCCACCCCGCTGACGTTCCCGCTGCTCGGCGTCATGCTCGGGCTCCTCGCGGTCGGATACGTGGCCATGTCGCGCACGGTGCCGCACGCCGCCCCGGCCTACGCGCTGCTCGCCCACGCCTTCGGGCCGGTGGCCGGGCTCGCGGGCGGGGCGCTCGCGCTGGTGTTCTACTCGGCCATCCAGATGAGTCTGTACGGCCTGATCGGCGTCACGATCGCGGGCCTGATCGGCGGATCGTGGCTGATCTGGGCCGCGGTCATCTGGCTCGTCGTCGCCATCTGCGGACTGCTGCACGTCTCGCTGTCGGCGTTCGTCGTCGGCAGCGTGCTCTGCGTCGAGCTCGCGGTCATCACGCTGTTCGACATCGCGAGCTTCACGCACCCGTTCGGCGGCTCGATCACCGCCGCGCCGATCACCCTCAGCGGCCTGTGGGCGCCCGGCATCGGCGGTGCCTTCGCGCTCGGCATCGCGGCGTTCATCGGCTTCGACACCGCCCCGGCCTACTCCGAGGAGGTCCGCACCAGCCGGAGCATCGGCCGCTCCACGCTGGCCGCGGTGCTCTTCATGGCCCTGTTCTACGGGGTCTCGGCCTGGGCGCTCGCGGTGGCCGTCGGCGACCGGCAGATCGCGGCGACCGCCGCCAACCCGGACTCGGGCCTGCCGTTCTCGCTGTTCGACCAGTGGTACGGCAGCGGCCTGAGCCTGCTCGCCACGCTCCTGCTCGTCACGAGCGTGACGGTGGCCATGCTGTCCTTCCACAACACGATCGCGCGGTACCTCTTCGCCATGGCCCGCGAGGGCGTGCTGCCGGCGTGGCTGGCCCGCACCGGCACCAGCGGCCGGGCCCAGGGCGCGCCGACCGGCGGCTCGCTCGTGCAGAGCGTCTCGGCCCTGCTCGTCGTCGGCGTCTTCGCCGCGGCCGGGGCGGACCCGATCGGCGTCATCTTCACCTGGTTCTCCGCGGCCGGCGCCGTGGGCATCCTGGTCATGCTCGTGCTCATCTCGACGGGCGCGATCCGCTTCTACCGCCGCGGCGGCGGGAGCACCGAGGGCCTGTTCGTCACCACGGTGCTGCCCTCGCTCGGCGTGATCGGCGGCCTGGTCGTGCTCGCGATCATGGTGTCGCACCTGTCCTCGCTGCTGCAGATCGCCGAGAGCTCGCCGCTGCAGGCCATCATCCCGGCCGTGGTGGTGCTGACGGTCGTCGTCGGCGTGGTGTGGGGCTTCGCGCTGCGGGCCCGCAAGGCGCCGGTGCTCGCCGAGGTCGGCAAGGGCCGGCCGGACCCGCTGCGGGTGCTCGACCAGCGGCTGCAGGACCTCGATGTCTGACCCGCGCATCAGCCCCTCGCCGTCCTCCTCATCATCCTCCTCGGTGCCATGGTGGGCGCTCGAGCGCACGAACGAGGGGCAGACACCGCCGCCGGGCTTCTCGCCCGAGCCCGAGACCCGCGCGCCCGGCCCGCGGCACATGCAGAGCGTGCCGGCCGGCCCCGAGTCGGTACCGTCGCCACCGCCGCCGAACGTGGACATCACGCCGACGTATCGGGGCGCGGTCGTGGCGCGGCTGCGGCGCTTCTCGTTCCTGCACGCGCGGCACGCCTGGGAGCGTCGCCGCCGCGACCCGCTCGCGCCGCACGGGGTGGCCCTGTTCTACAGCGAGCCGGACGGCCGGTTGTACGACCAGCTGCGCACGGCCACCCGGATCTTCCTCGCCGACGACGAGGCCGCCTCCCTGCCGCACCTGCTGTACGGGATGGCCCAGCACGCCCGCGAGGGCTACGCCGCCGATCCGCGCTTCGACCCGCGGACCACCATGTGCAACAAGACCGACTCGATGTCGGGCCACGCCGTGTTCGCCGGCATCGGGGTCGTCACGCTCGACACGCAGTACGGCGACTGGGCCACCGCCCAGCGCACCGCGCGCAGCGAGGCCGACCTGCCGGGCCGCTGCTACGCCCGCCTCATCGACGGCACGATGCTGGTGCTCGACCGCGGCGGGGAGCAGCAGTTCAACGCCCTCACCGTGGACTGCTCGGTGCGGGACGGCAACACGCAGTACGGCACCCCGAGCATGCACTGGCGCTGGAACCCGGCGCTGGCCGAGACGCCCGAGTCCGACCCCATCTACCACGTGTGGCGGTGGATGGGCGAGATCGGCCGGATCGTCGACCACGGGTCGCGGCCGCGATGACCCCGGGGTTGCCGGGCGACCCGACGGTGGCGGGCCGGCTGGACCAGCTGCATGCCGACCTGCTCCAGCACCGCGACTACGACCTCGGCTTCCCCGGCGCGACCGACCTGCCGGACGTGAGCGCCCTGGTGCCGTTCGAGCGCCTGCTGCTCAACAACGTCGGGCACCCGTTCGCACCCGGCGGCGCGTACCGCCTGCACACCAAGCACCTCGAGTACGAGGTGATCGGGTTCCTGGCGGACCTGTTCGGGGCGCCGCTGGACAACCGGCACGGGTACGTCACCACCGGCAGCACCGAGAGCACCCACTGGGCGCTGTGGCAGGCGCGGCGGCAGCTCGCGGCCGCGACCGTCTACTGCTCCTCGGCGGCGCACTACAGCGTGGCCAAGGCCGCGGAGCTGCTGCGGTTGCGGCTGCGCGAGATCCCGGCCGACGAGCGCGGGGAGATGCGATACGACCTGCTCCACGCGGCGGTGAGCCGGGACTCGCGGCACCGGCGCGGCACCGGCGTCATCGTGGTGGCCTCGATCGGCACGACGATGACCGAGGCGGTGGACGACGTCGCCCGCATCGGCGCGGCCCTCGACGCCGCCGGGGTCGAGCCGCATCGGCGCTGGGTCCACGCCGACGCCGCGCTGGCGGGCGTGCCGCTGGCCCTGGACGAGTCCGTCGGCCGCCCCGCGTTCACGTTCACCGACGGCGCCCACAGCATCGCCGTCAGCGGGCACAAGTTCCTGGCGGTGCCGTTCCCGTGCGGCGTGGTCGTGGCGCTCGCCGACCGGCACACGGGCCGGGGCGACATCACGTACACGGCCGCGCCCGACAGCACCATCACCGGCTCGCGCTCGGGGCACGCGCCGCTGTGGCTGTGGTACCTGATGCGGCACTGGGGCCCGGCCGGCCTGCGGGCGCGGGCGGAGGGGGCGCGGGCGCTGGCGCGGTACACCGAGCAGCAGCTGCGCGGCGTCGGCTGGCCGGCCTGGCGCGCCCAGCCGCGGGCCTTCACCGTGGTGTTCCCGCGCCCGCCGCAGCCGCTGCTGGACCGGTGGCCGCTCGCGACCGACGAGCGCGGCAACGCCCACGTCGTGCTGATGCCCGGCGTCCCGCCCGAACGCGTCGACCGCTTCGTCGCCGACCTGCGCGACACCGTCGCCACCGCGTCCGGGCTGGTGCCGGGCGCCCTGGCGAGCTGAGCGGGCGGCGGCCCGCTCCTCACTCGTCCAGCCAGGTGATCGTGCGGCGCTCGGGCCGCGGGGCGAGCGGCTCGAAGATCGGGCGCGGCGCGGGTCGCGGGACCGGCGGGCGGGGCGGCTCCGGCGGGGGATCGCTGCACCAGGGCGCGGCGGTCTCGAACTCGAACCCGTCGATCGGCACGGGCTCGACCCGGATCGTGGTGACGGCCGGCGCCGGCTCTCGCAGCGGCCGTATCGACAGCTGCGGCGCCTGCGGCTCGGGCTCGTGCCGCGCCGGCGCCGGGTGCGGTGGGATCGGTGGCGGCTTGGGCGGGATCGGGGGCGGCGGGCGGCTGAACAGCCCGGCGGCGGTCTCGCGGTTGGCGTAACGATCCCCGGCGGCCCTGGGCCCGGGGTCGCGGTCCGCGTCCTCGGCGCGTTTGCTGAATCGGACCACGTGCGGCACCTCCTCACCCCGGTGTACGCAGCGGAGGCGGCCCGGGATCAGCCCGGTTCGACCAGCCGGCGGGCGTAGTCGGCCATCGATCGCTGGTAGCGCGGCAGGTGCGCGGCGAGCGCCGCGACCGCCACCGACACGGCCTCCCGCTCGCGGCCCGTGTCGGCCAGGCACAGGGCGAGGGTCGCGCTGATCGCGTCGGCCAGCCCGCGCGTCGGCTCGTCGAGCCCGGCCGGGTCGAGGGCCCGCTCGGCCTCCAGCAGGGCCACCGCCGTGCCGGCCTGGCCGATGTTGCGCAGCGAGCTGGACATCTGGATCACCGCGCGGCGCCGCCGGTAGCCGGTGAGGCCGTGCTCGAGGGCGAAGCGGTAGAGGGGCACGGCCCGGTCGGAGTGCCCGGTCGAGTCCCAGGCGCCGGCCCGCTCGAAGGCCGCGACCGGATCGTCCGCGGGCAGTTCGTCCGCGAGCTCGTCGATCAGCGCGCGGAACGCGTCCTCGCGGCCCTCGTATTCGTCGATCGCCGCCCAGGCCTCGCCGACCCGCCGCTCCCAGTCGCTCACGCCGGCTCGGCCGGGGCCTCCGCGGCGTCGAGCGTGGCGCGCAGCCGGCCCAGCCACTGCGCGAACGCCTCGACGCCGTCGAACGTGCGGGTGGCGACCCCGAGCAGGTCCGGCGGCGTCTCCGGGCCGTGGGTCACCACCAGCGCGTGGCCGCCGCCGGCGACCGCCGCGTGCAGGGCCGGCAGGTCGCCCAGGTCGTCGCCGGCGTAGACGACGCGGGCCAGCCCGAGCCGGTCGACCAGCCGGGTCAGCGCGGTGCCCTTGTCCTGCCGGACGGGCGGGATCAGCTCCACGACGAGCTTGCCGGGCTCCGCCACCAGGCCGGTGCGGCCGGAGATCTCGCGCAGGGCCGCCGCCACGGCCTCGGCCGCCGCCGTGCGGTCCGGGGCCAGCCGCCAGTGCACCGCGACCGAGACGGCCTTGTCCTCGACCTTGACGCCGTCGGCGTCGTCGAACGTCCGGTGCAGTTCCGCGCTCGCCTCGTGCACCGCGGGAAGCCAGGCCTCGATGGCCGGCTCGGTGTGGGTGACGCCGTCGCGCAGCTCCTCGAGGCCGTAGGAGCCCAGCAGCGCCACGCCGTCGACCGGCGCCCGGTCACGCAGGAACGCCAGGGGCCGGCCCGAGATCAGGGCGACGAGATCGAGGCGCCGGGCGATCCCGGCGAGCAGTTCGGCGGTGCCGTCGAGCAGACGGCTCGCGGCCGGGTCGGTGACGATCGGTGAGAGCACCCCGTCGAAGTCCATCACGAGCCCGGCGCGCCCGGGCGCCGCGGTCAGGAGCTCGATCGTGGCGTCCGGTTCCGTCATCTGGACCTCACATCCGTCGGTCGCCATCGCGCCATTTTAGATCGCTTTCGTGTCCAGGAGGGGAACGGCGGCATCGGTGGCGTGCAACAGGTCGGTGAGTTCGGCCACGCGGGCCGCGACGTCCGTCAGGTGGGCGTTGCGCCCGAAGGAGCGCGGCCGGGGGATGTCGACCGTGATGATGCGCTGCACCCGGCCCGGGCGGCTGCTCAGCACCGCCACGCGGTCGGCCAGCAGCACCGCCTCCTGGATCGAGTGGGTCACGAAGACCGTGGTCGGGCGCATCTCCATGTGCACCTGCTGCAGCTGCCCCGCCAGCTCCTCCCGGGTGAGGGCGTCCAGGGCCGAGAAGGGCTCGTCCATCAGCAGGACGCTCGGGCGCTGGATGAGGGCGCGGCACAGGGCCACGCGCTGCTGCATGCCGCCCGAGAGCTCATGGGGCAGACGCCGGTGGAAGCCGGCCAGGCCGACCGCGTCCAGCAGGGACTGCGCGCGGGCGCGGTCGGGCGGGCGAACCCGGCCGCGCAGCTCCAGCGGCAGCAGGACGTTGCCGAGCACCGAGCGCCACGGCAGCAGGGCCGGGCGCTGGAACATCAGGGCGACGTCGGGGCGGGGACGGGCGACCGGGGCCGCGCCGATGGTGACGCGGCCCGCGGTCGGCGCCAGCAGACCGGCCACGAGCCGCAGCAGGGTCGACTTGCCGCAGCCCGAGCGGCCGATGACGGCCAGGAACTCGCCGGCCGCCACGGTCAGGTCGATCGCGCGCAGCGCCTCGACGTCGCCGGAGCGGGTGCGGAAGACCCGGGACACCCCGTCCAGCTCGATCATGACCCCTCCGGAGAACTAGGCGGAGATCGCGCGGGCCCAGGGCAGCAGCAGCCGCTCCAGGCCCACGACGAGGTAGAACAGCGCGATGCTCAGGACCGCCAGCAGGGTGATGGCGGCGAACGCGAGCGGGGTGTCCAGCGAGGTGCCGGAGAGCACGACGACCGCGCCGAGGCCGCCGTTGGGGCTGCTGATCTCCGCGACGACGGCGCCGATGACGGCCAGCGAGATGCCGAGCTTGAGCCCCACGAACACCTGGGGGAGGGCCCAGGGCAGGCGCACCTTGAGGTACGCCTGCCACCACGACGCCGACAGTGAGGTGGCCAGTTCGCCGAGGTCGGCCGGGGTCGACGACAGCCCGGCGGCCGCCGACACCACGATCGGGAAGAAGCTGATGAGCACGATCATCACGATCTTCGGGCCGGGGCCGTAGCCGAGCCACACGATCAGCAGCGGCGCGAGGGCCACCTTCGGGATCGAGTTCAGGGCGACGAGCAGCGGCAGGGTGGCCCGTTCGACCGCCCGGGACATGGTCAGCAGCATCGCGATGAGCAGGCCCGCGACCAGCGCGATCAGGAACCCCAGGGCCGTCTCGCGCAGCGTCGCCCCGGCCTCGGTGAGCAGGTACCGCGGCTGCGCCCGAAACGCCGAGACGACATCCGGGGGCGAGGGCAGGAAGAAGGACCGGATGCCGAAGAGCGCGGTCGCACCCCACCACAGCCCGACGGCCACCGCCGCCCCGGCGAGGGGCAGCGACAGTCCGGCCCATCGCGAGCTCATGACCCGTCCGGTCGCCGGCCGATGGTCGAGTACGTGAAATGGCTCCGGACGACCAGGCGGGGATCCCGCACGGCGGAGTACAACTGCCGGATCCGCTCCGGCGTGAACCCCGCGGCGACGAAGTCCTCGCGCAGCTGGGCCACGTTGACCGCGATCAGCACCGCCCCCGGGCTGCCCCCGGGCCAGGAGGCGGCGTTGATGACGGTGTCGACCCCGGTCAGCCCGTGCGCGAGCATCGTGGCGTGCACCCGCGCGGCCCAGGTGGGGTCGTTGCCGCGGGCCGGGAGCACCCGGTTCACCAGGATGTCGCGGTACTCCTCGATGAGCTGCGCCGTCTCGCGGTCCGGCGCGGCGAGGCACAGGTTGCCGAACTCCGTCGCCCAGTCCTCGATCACCAGGGCCCCGCCCGGGGCCAGCGCGGCCGCGAGCCGTTCGAGGACCGCCTCGCGCTCGGGGATGTGCAGCAGCACGAGCCGGGCGTGGATGACGTCCCACGGCCCGTCCGGCACCGGCTCGCGCACCAGGTCGTGCCGCAGCACCCGGAACCCGGCGTCGAGCGGCAGGTGCCGCACGTTGAGATCGGTGGCCAGCACGTCCGCGCCCCGCTCGGCGAGCCAGCGGGCCACGCTGCCGCCGCCCGCCCCGACCTCGAGGCAGCGCCGCCCGGCCAGGTCGCCGAGCGAGCCGAGGCGCTCGAAGGTGAGCGGGTCGAGGATGTCCGACAGGTGACTGTGCCGGCCGACGGACTCGGGGTCGTCGTTGTCGAACGAGTAGCGCGACGGGCCCGGGTCGATGGAGGTGCTCACGGCTCAGGCCTTCGGGGTGAGCGAGAAGTCGACGACCGCGTCCGGGGTCAGGCCGGCCGGGATGAGCCCGGCGGCCTGGAGCGTGGCGATCGCCCGGGCGACCCGCTCCTGCTCCATCACGCCGATCGCGCTGCCGGAGCTGACGTACGGCGTCATGAGCGTGATCTCGCCGACGGCGGCGGTGACGTCCGCGGCCGGCTGCGCCTTCTTGAGGATCTGCGCGGCCTCGTCGGGGTGCTCGATCGTGTACTTGAGCGCCTTGAGGCAGGCGTCGCGGAACCGGCGGGCGAGGTCCGGGCTGTCCTTGGCGATCTTCGCGGTGGTGATGATGCCGTTGCCGTACAGGTCGCCGAGGTACTTGCTGTAGGGCAGCACGACGGCCTTCTTGCCGCCAGCCGCCTTCTCGATGCCCTTGGAGCCGATGAGGAACGTGCTCAGCGCCTGGACCTGGCCGCCGGCCAGTAGCGCGGGGAGCTGGGCGGGCTGGGCGTTGACCCACTGGATCTTGCTCGGGTCGATGCCGGCCAGCTTGGCGTAGCCCGGGAACAGCAGCTGGTTCACCGAGCCGGTGGCGGCGCCGAGCTTCTTGCCCTCGAGGTCCTTGGGCGCGGAGATGCCGGAGCCCTCCAGCGCGATGATGGACACGAGGGTCTGCTGGTGGATCGCGGCGATCGTGCGGAAGTCCTTGTAATCGCCCTTGCCCGCGAGGATCCAGGCGCCGATCAGGTCCAGGTTGGCGAACTGCGCCTGCCCGGAGGCGAGGCCCTTGAGATTCTCGCCCGTCGCCGCGCCGAGCTGGATGGTGACGTCGAGGCCGGCCTCCTTGAAGTACCCCTTGTCCTGGGCCACCCAGGCGAACGCGTCGCGGCCGACCGCGCCGAACGCCGTCAGGTAGGTGACCTTGTCCGCCGGCTTTCCCGCGCCGGCCGCCGCGGGCTGCGGCTGCGAATCCGATGAGCACCCCGCCGCGCCGATCATGATGACGGCGAGCGCCGACACGAGCAATGTGCGATAACGCCTCACTGCCTGGACCCCCAAATTGAGTTTTCGAAAACTGATCTAGCCGAGCAGGCGCCACCGGCCGCCGCGCGCCTCGAGCATGGTCAGCGATTGCGGCGTGAACCCGGAATGATTGTCGGGCGTAAATCGAATGGAACCGCTGAGCCCGTCGATCTGCGCCGATTCCAGCCGGGCCCGCAGGGTGGGCCCGTCGAGCGATCCGGACTGCACCACGGCATTCGCGATGAGTTGTAAGGCGTCGGCCGCGAATGAGGCATGACCGTGGTAGGTGCCGTAGCGGGACGTGTAGTCCTGAAACCATTGCCGCCGGGCCGCCTTCGCGGGTGTGGTCGCGATGACGTCGTCGATGGCGAGCGTCGGCGTGAAGACCAGGGCGGTGGCGTCGGCGCCGGCGAACGGGGCGCCGAGGAAGAGCTCGCCCGCGGCGGCGGCGTCGAGGTAGACCTGGCCGTGGTAGCCGGCGTCGCGCACCGCCCCGAGCGCGAGCGCCGCCTGGGGCGGAAAGCCCCAGATCACGACCGCGTCCGGGCCGCCGGCCAGCGCCGTGCGGGCGGCCTTGCCGAGGTCGGTGTCGGCCGGCGCGAACTGGGCCCGGCCGACGACCTTCGCGCCGATCTTGCCGGCCTCGCGGGCCGTCGCGTCGGCGCCGTGCCGGCCGTAGGCGTCGTCGCTGGTCAGCAGCGCGACCTTGCGCTGGCCGGCCCGGCCGAGCTCGCCCGTCAGCACGACGGCGTCGTCGTCGGCGCTGGGGGCGAGGCGGAAGATGTACCGCCGCTCGGCCGGCGGCGCGATGACGTCCGCGACCGGCGACAACGCGATCGTCGGCACCCGTCGCTCGTCGATGGCCCGGGCCGCCCCGCCGGTGCAGTCGGCGCAGGTCCCGGTGACGATCGCGGTCACGGCCGGGTCCGCGGTGAAGGCCGTGAGCTGGCTGAGCGCGGTCGCCGGGTCGCCCCGGTTGTCCTTGATCCGCACGGTCAGCCGGCGCCGCCCGAGCAGCCCGCTCGCGTTGATCTGGGCCGCCCGCAGCTCCAGCGCCCGCTGGTAGGCCACGCCGACGTCGGCCGCGCTGCCCGACAGCTCGAGGCTCGCCGCGACGAGGATGTCGGCCTCGTTCTTGGCATTGGCAGGCGTGCACGCACTGGTCGATATCAGGGCCACCGCCAGCATCGCCGCAACATAGCGCCCGCGCCGCAAGTCGATTCCCCTCGATCGAAGCCCCGTTCATTCGGATGCACACCTTGCCAACTCGCGCGAGGTCGGTCAAGTGGGTCAAAATGCGCCGTGTTAACTTCTCCGGCATCGCTTACCTAGTGGTAGCAATAAATGCGCTGGTTACACCTGTGATCGACATTGCTCGCTTGATCAACAAATGCGCCCGGCGCGCCTGACGGGGTTTCCGAGATCGTGTCGTTCGTGGTGGAATGCCGTGTCCTGCGCCCCGGCACCCGCTCATTGGCGGCCACGAGTACGCGGAGAACTCGCGCATGCCCGTATCGAACAGGCCTGCCGGTGGTGGGTTTCGCATCCGCCGGCCGCGGCTGGCCAACGCCCGCATCCGCTCGAAGCTCGGCCTGATCCTGCTGATCCCGCTGCTGGCGATCGTCACGCTGGCCGCGCTGCGGCTGCACGACGCGGCCGCCCGGGCCAGCGACGCCGACACGGTCGGGGCCCTGACCCGGCTCTCCGCCGACGTCTCCGGCCTCGCCCAGGAGGTCCACCTCGAGCGCATGGCCGCCGCGGCGCTGCTCTCCGCGGCCGACGCGAAGCCGGACGCGTACAACCGCCAGATCGTGCGCACCGACGCCGCCGTCGCCGGCTACACCAAGCGCCGCGACTCCCTCGGCGCCGCCGTGCCGGCCGGCGTGCGGGACCGCCTGGAGCGCATCGACGCCCAGCTCGACGTGCTGGCCGCGATCCGCAAGGACGTCGGCGGCCGCCGGGGCGTGTCGGTCGCCGAGGTGCTGCTGCGCTACGGCGTCGTCGCCGACGACCTCGTCTCCTACCGCGAGGCCGTCGCCCAGGTCCGCACCGACCAGGCGCTCGCCGACGAGCTGCGGGCGGCCGCGGCGTTCTCCAAGGCCAAGGCGCGGGTCGCCGAGCAGGAGGCGGTCGCCTACGCCGCCCTGAAGTCCGGCTCCCTCGACGCCCACCAGCTTGCCGCGCTGCTGGCCACGCTCACCGGCCAGCAGGAGGCCTTCGTCGCGTTCTCGCTGTCGGCCAGCGTGCCCCAGCGCCGCATCGTCGAGTCCGCCATCGCCGGCGACGCGACCCAGATGGCCGACGACCTGACGAGCACCCTGCAGCGCACGGCCGGCCAGCCGCGCACGGTCGGCGCCGAGGATGCGGTGGCCGTCTTCGGCGCCGTCAACGACCTCATGCGCTGGACCGAGGCGCGCCTCGACGACCAGCTCGTCGGCGACGCGAAGGCCGTCGGCTCCGCGGTGCGCCGCCAGGTCGTGCTCGAGTCCGCGGTGCTCTTCGCGGTCCTCGCGCTCGTGGCCGGCCTGGCCTTCGCCACCGCCCGCTCGATGGTCCGCTCGCTGCGGCGGCTGCGGCAGACCGCGCTCGGCGTGGCCGAGCACGACCTGCCCGAGCTCGTCCTGCGGCTGCGCGACGCGCGGACGGTGCAGGAGCGCTCGCCGCGGGAGATCGCCGCCGAGATCCGCACCCCGGCCGGGCTCGACCGCCGCGACGAGATCGGCGAGGTGGTGCGCGCGTTCGACACCGTGCACCGCGAGGCGGTCCGGGTCGCGGCGGAGCAGGCCGTGCTGCGCGACAGCGTCTCGGCGATGTTCCTCAGCGTCGCCCGCCGCAGCCAGACCCTCGTCGACCGGATGATCGGCCAGCTCGACCGGATCGAGCGCGGCGAGGACGACCCGAAGCGGCTCGCCGAGCTGTTCCAGCTCGACCACCTCGCCACCCGGATGCGGCGCAACGACGAGAACGTGCTCGTGCTGGCCGGCGCCGACACCGCGCCGCCGCGCCGCCAGGACGCGCCGCTGCTCGACGTGATCCGGGCCGCCCAGTCCGAGATCGAGCTCTACGAGCGGGTCGAGCTCGCCGAGACCGACGGGGACGTGCTCGTCGCCGCGCCCGCCGTCAACGACGTGGTGCGGCTGCTGGCCGAGCTGCTGGACAACGCGACCCGATTCTCGCCCCCGCACGCGCCGGTCCTGGTCTCCGGGCGGCGCATCGGCGACCGCACGATCGTGCGCGTCGAGGACCGCGGCCTCGGCATCGACCCCGCGGCGCTGACCGACTTCAACCGCCGCCTGGCCGAGCCGGCGCCGGTCGACGTCGGCGCGTTCCGGCTCATGGGCATCGCGGTCGTCGGCCGGCTCGCCGCCCGGCACCGCGTCACGGTGCGGCTGGGCGACAACGCCGGCGGCGGGACGGTCGCCGAGGTCGTGCTGCCCGCCGGTGCGCTCGTGCGGACGCCGGTCGAGCGGCGCGCGGCGCTGCCGACCCGGCGCCCGGCCGCCCCGCCGCCGCAGGCGCCGGTCGCCGTGCCGCGGCGGGAGGAGCGCCGGCTGGACCCGCTGGGCGCAACCGCCGGGTCCTCGGCCGCGGACGACACCACGGAGCTGCCGATCTTCCGGGCGATCGAGGACACCTGGTTCCACGAGCGCGGCCACAGCGCGCTCACCGGACCGCCGCCGCCCGCGCCCGCCGCGCCACCCGCCAACGGCGCGGCCAAGGGCGGCTGGCGGACGCGGGCCGACGAGGGCTGGCGGGCCGCCGCCGCGGCGCAGCACCCGCACACCGACGCCAGCACCCGCTCCGGCCTGCCGATCCGCTCGCCGCAGGCCCAGCTCGTGCCCGGCGGCGTGCCCGCGCGCCCGGCCAAGCTCAAGCGGCCCAGCGCCGAGGAACTGCGCGGGCTGTTGTCGTCGTACCAACGGGGAGTCCAGCGCGGACGTCAGGCCGGCGCGGCCACGACGGACCACGCCCAGCCAGCGGAGGAGAACCACAGATGAGCGGGTCCGGCGCACTGGAGAGCCTGAGCTGGCTGCTGGACAGCTTCGCCCAGCCCCTGAACGGGGTCGCGCACGTCATCGCCGTCTCGGCCGACGGCCTGCTGCTGGCCGCCACCGGCGACCTCCCGCCGGACCGGGCCGAGCAGCTCGCCTCGATCACGGCCGGGCTGGTCAGCCTCACCTACGGCGTCGGCCGGCACTTCGACGGCGGCCGGGTGCGGCAGACGATCGTGCACATGGAGGCCGGCTACCTGATCCTCATGGCGATCAGCGACGGCTCGTCGCTCGTGGTGCTCGCGGCCCGCGACTGCGACGTCGGCCACGTCGGCTACGAGATGGCGCTGCTGGTCGAGCGGGTCGGCAAGTCGCTGGTGTCACCGCCGCGGGAGACGGTGGCCCCGTAGATGGTCCAGGGCGGCGAGGAGGACCCGCGCGGAGCCCTGGTGCGTCCGTACGCGGTGACCCGCGGCCGGACCGAGCCCACGCGCGAGATCGCGATCGAGGCGGTGCTGCTCACGATGCGGCAGGGGGTGGAGGCGAGCCGGTACGCCGGGCGGGACTGGCAGCGCATCGCGGACCTGTGCATCGACCGGCCGCAGTCGCTGGCCGAGGTCGCGGCCTGCCTGCGCGTCCCGCTCGGCGTCGCCCGGGTGCTGGTGGCCGACATGATCACCGAAGGGATCCTGACCCTGCACGAGCCGCTCGAGGCGGGCGACTCGCAGGAGCGGATCCACGTCCTGGAAAGGGTTCTCATTGGACTCCGCAACCTCTGAGCGGCGCCGCCCGGGCGCGAGCCGGATCACCGCCGTGAAGATCCTCATCGCCGGAGGGTTCGGCGCCGGCAAGACCACGCTCGTCGGCGCGATCTCGGAGATCACCCCGCTCACCACCGAGGCGATCATGACCGCGGCCGGCGTGGGGGTCGACGACACCGGCGGCGTGCCGGCGAAGAGCACCACGACGGTGGCGATGGACTTCGGGCGGATCACGATCGCCGAGGACCTGATTCTGTACCTCTTCGGCACCCCCGGCCAGAACCGCTTCTGGTTCATGTGGGACGAGCTCGCCCGGGGCGCCCTCGGCGCGGTCGTCATCGTGGACACCCGCCGCATCGAGGACAGCTTCGCCGCGCTCGACTTCTTCGAGCACCGGGGGCTGCCGTACCTGGCCGCGGTCAACTGCTTCGAGGGTGCGCCGCGCTACGACGCCGAGGAAGTGCGCCAGGCGCTGGCGATCGCCGGGCACGTGCCGCTCGCCCTGTTCGACGCCCGCTCGCGGGACTCGGTGAAGCACACGCTGATCGCCGTCGCCGAGCACGCGCTGCGGGCGCTGACCGCGGGCCGGCCCCGTTCCTGACGGAGCCGGCCGGCGGGTGCGGGTCAGGCCGCCGGGTCGAACGGGATCCCGGTGGGCTTGGACGCGGTGAGCAGCGGCACGAACCGGCCATCGTTGATCTTGATGGTGGCCGAGCCGAAGTCGGCGGTCATGAGCCGGTCGCGCAGCGCCGTGCTGGGCCAGCCGTTCCAGTCGACCAGCGGCGGGTAGCGCCAGGTGTGGTAGTGGTTCTCCGGCGGTTCGTCGTTGCCGTTGGCGAGCCGGAAGAAGTGGGTCGAGGCGCCGTCCTTGTGGTAGACGGTCTTCGGGTGCGAGCCGTCGAAGCGCACCTGCGAGCGCGGGTAGGTCACCTGGCTGCTGTGCTGCGTCGTGGTCACGTACTCGACCTGGTTCGTCGCCTGGTTGACCCAGGAGATGACGTGCTCCCAGTCGTGCCGGTGGCCGCCGAGGCTGATGCCGGGCAGCGCCTGGTCCTTCTCGAAGTAGCTGGCGTAGACGATCGCGCACCAGCCGTTGTTGCACTTCGAGCGGGCGTAGGTCTGCGAGCGGTCGAGGTCGGACTGGTCCCGGCAGTTGCCGTTGAGCGCCCCGGTCGGGTTGAGCCCCGGGTTCAGGGTGCCGGTGGGGCTGATGGCCGCCACGGCGTAGCAGCCGTCGGTGTCGTAGTCGTAGGCGGGGGAGAACGACTGCTCGTACCCGCCGGCGTTCTGCGGCAGGTTCGGCAGCGAGTCGGCGAAGGCCGCCGTCGCGGGCAGCAGGACGACGAGTGCGGCCAGGCCGGCCACGATCATCGACGCGGTACGACGATGCCTGGGTTCCAATGCGTCCCCTTCACGGGTCGTCGGTACGCCAAAATATCAACTCGGCAAATATCGATGAACGCAAGTATCCCGCGCGACCGGCCGGGTGTGAACATCCGACCGTTGCCGGGTGAACCGCAGTCCGGCGGACGGCGCGGTTTCGCGGCCGTCAGGTCACGCTGAGCAACCGGACAGATGACGTTTTCGTGACGTGGGCGCACAACCGCCGGGCCGGACCGTTCGGGGCACCTCGTCACGCGTAATGCTCTAGTCTCCTGGCCATGTCCGTCGTCAGGGCCGACCAAGAGGCCGGCGAGCGAGTGACTGCCGAGGAGCCGGAGAGTCCGGCGAACGCCCCCGACGGAACATCCCGTTTTCGGCGGATGCGCACCGATCTGCTCATCCTGGCTGGTTTCGTCGCCGTTGGCGGCTACCTGTTCTCCCAAGTCTGGCTGTCCCCGGGCGACCGCATCCTCGCGCACAGTTACAACGACCACTATCAGTTCGAGTGGTTCCTGGCGGTCGACACCTACAACATCACGCACCTGCACAACCCGTTCTTCACCGACCTGCAGAACGCCTCCGTCGGCGTGAACCTCATGGGCAACGCGAGCGTGCTCGGCCTGGCCCTGCCGCTGCTGCCGATCACGCTGCTGTTCGGGCCGAGCGTCAGCTTCCTGCTCGCGGTCACGCTCGGGTTCGCGCTGACCGCCTTCGGGTGGTACTGGGTGCTGCACCGCCACCTGTGCGCGCACCGGATCGCGGCGGTGCTGGGCGGCGGGTTCGCGGCCTTCGCGCCGACGATCGTCTCGCACGGCAACGCGCACCTGAACCTCGTGTCGATGTTCCTGGTGCCGTGGATCGTGCGCTTCGCGCTGCGCCTGTTCCGCACCACGCGGCCGGTCCGCGACAGCGTGATCCTGGGCCTGCTGATCGCCTACCAGGCCCTCATCGGCGAGGAGATCCTGCTGATGACGGCGATGGCGCTCGGGATGTTCGTGATCGTCTACGCGTTCCCGCTGCTGCCCGACCTGCGCACGATGGTCCGCCCGTTCCTGACCGGGATCGCCGTCGCCGTCGGGGTGTCGCTGCCGCTGCTGGCCTACCCGCTGTGGATGCAGTTCGCCGGCCCGCGCCACTACGACAGCCTGGGCGGCCTCGCGTACGTCACCAACGACCTCAACACGCTCTTCGAGTACTCCACGACCTCCGTGGGCAACCTCGGCGGCACGCTGACGTCGACCAACTACGCGGAGGAGAACGGCTACTTCGGCTGGGCGCTGCTCATCCTCGGCGCCGGGCTCGCGCTGTGGCTGTGGCGGGACCGGCTCGTGCGCACCGTGGCCGTCCTCGGCGCGATCGGGCTCGCGTTCAGCCTCGGCCCGGACGTCGGCTGGTACTTCGAGCGCACCGGGGTGCCGGGGCCGTGGAAGCTGTTCGTGGAGTTGCCGATCCTCGACTCGATGAACGTGGGCCGCTTCACCTTCCTGACCGTGGTCGCGCTCGGCGTGATGCTCGCCGTGGCCACCGACCGGATCATCAAGGCCTCGGCCGACGGCGGCGTCAAGCGCGCCGGGGTGCCGCTGCGCCTGGTGTGGGCGGCCGCCCTCGCCGCCGCCCTGGTGCCGCTGGTGCCGCTGCCGCTGCCCGCGACCGGGCGCCCGCCGGTGCCGCACTTCTTCACCTCGGGGGCCTACAAGCAGTACATCGCGGAGAACCACACGGTCGTCCCCGTCCCGGCGCTGAAGGCCACCGGCGACATGACCGCGCTGACCTGGCAGATGGCGACCGGGATGGACTTCCGGATGCCGGAGGGGTATTTCATGGGCCCCCTCGGCCCCGACAACATCGCCACCAACGAGCCGCCGCCCGGCCCGGTCACCTCGGTGCTGCTCGATGTCGCCAAGACCGGCAAGGCCGTCCAGCTCACCTCCGCCCAGCAGGCCGACATGCTGGCCGAGCTGCGCAAGTGGCAGGCCGACGCGGTCGTCGTCTACCGCGTCGAGGCGCTGCCGCAGCTGCGTGAGACGCTGGATCCGCTGCTCGGCTCCGGCCGGCAGGTCGACGACGTCTGGCTGTGGGACGTCCGAGCGCTGACCCGTGAGTAAGACCGTGACGTTCCGCACCGAGGACACCGGGGAGCTTTCGGTATGAGCACGACCGCAGAGCACACGACGACGCTGTCCGTCGTCGTGCCGATGTACAACGAGGAGGCCGTCATCCCGATCATGGCCGAGCGGTTGCGCAAGGTGCTCGACGGGCTGGACGTGTCCTACGAGGTCGTCGCGGTCGACGACGGCAGCACCGACGCCACCGCGGCCGTGCTGGTCGGGCTGCGCCGCTACTGGCCGCAGCTGCGGGTCATCCGGCTGCGGCGCAACGGCGGCCACCAGGCGGCCCTGACCGCGGGCCTGCACCGCTCGGTCGGCGACTACGTGGTCAGCATCGATGCGGACCTCCAGGACCCGCCGGAGCTGATCAAGGACATGCTGGACATGGCCCGGTCGCAGAACCTCGACATCGTGTACGGCGTGCGCAACGACCGCAGCACCGACACGATGTTCAAGCGCTGGACGGCGGTCGGCTACTACCGCATGATGCGCGGCATCGCGGGCAACCGGATGCCGCACAACGCGGGCGACTTCCGGCTGCTGAGCCGGGTCACGGTCGACGCGTTGCGGGCCCTGCCGGAGCAGCAGCCGGTGTACCGCCTGCTCGTGCCCTGGCTCGGCTTCCCCAGCGGCACCGTGGAGTACAGCCGGGAGCGCCGCGCCGTGGGCGTGACGAAGTACCCGCTCACCAAGATGGTGCGCCTGGCCGCGGACAGCGTGACGAGCTTCTCGGCCGCCCCGCTGCGCATCGCCACCTGGCTCGGCCTGGCCGGGTTCGCCGTGTGCATCGGGCTCGTCGTGTGGGTGCTGGTGGCGTACTTCGCCGGCGTCACCGTCCCCGGCTGGGCCTCGCTCTCGGTGGTGCTGCTCTTCCTCGGCGCCGTGCAGCTGCTCTGCCTCGGGCTGCTGGGCGAGTACGTCGGGCGGATCTTCGCGGCCTCGCAGGGGCGCCCGATGTTCTTCATCGCCTACGACTCCTCCGAGGAGGTCGTGGTCCCCGCGTTCGAGGACGACCCGGTCTCGGCCGGCCAGAGCCGGTAGGGCTCAGATGCCGTATCACCGCATCGGCGGCGTCGACCTCTACGCCGAGGCCGCCGGTGCGGGCGAGCCGGTCCTGCTGCTGCACGGCGGCTTCTGCTCGCTGGAGTTCTTCCGGGCCCAGGCCGACGCCCTGGCGGCCGGGCACCGGGTCCACGCGTTCGAGCGGCCCGGGCACGGACGCTCGGCGGACATCGACGGGGAGTACTCCTATGCCCGGGGCGTCGCCGACACCCTCGCCTACCTCGACGCCGCCGGGCTCGACCGGGCCCACGTGATCGGGTTCTCCGACGGCGCGATCATCGGCCTGCTGCTCGCCCTCGACCACCCCGAGCGGGTGCGGTCGCTGGTCGCCATCAGCGCCAACCTCGACCCGTCGGCCTTCGCGGAGCCCGCAGCGGACGAACCGGACGGCGACGAGCCGGACGGGGACCGGCCCGACGTCGAGCGCATGCACTACGAGCGGCTCTCGCCGGACGGGCCGGAGCACGCGGATGTCGTACTGGCCAAGCTCCTGCGCCTCTGGACCAGCGAACCGAACCTCGACCCGGCCGACCTGGCCCGCATCGCCGCGCCGGTGCTGGTGATGGCGGCCGACCGCGACACCATCCGCCCGGAGCACACGCTGCTCATCGCCCGGTCCATCCCCGGCGCGCAGCTGGCGATCGTGCCGGGCACCACGCACCTGCTGGTCACCGAGCGCCCCGAGCTGGTGACGACCCTGATCCTGCAGTTCGTGCGGTCCCTTCAGGCGCGGGAGCGCCGCAGCAGCCAGACGAAGTAGGGGGCGCCGATCAGGGCCATCATGAGCCCGGCGGGGACCTGCGACGGGGCGATGACGGTGCGGCCGAGGGTGTCCGCGACGCACACGAGCAGCGCGCCGAGCAGCATGGCGACCGGGACGATGCGCCCGTGCCGCACGCCGGCCAGCGCGCGGGCGATGTGCGGGGCGACGAGCCCGACGAAGCCGACGACGCCGACCGGGATCACGCTCACCGCCGCCACGACCGCCGCGATCGCGAGCAGGGCCAGCCGCGCGCCCTCCCGCCGGACGCCGAAGACGCGCGGCGTGTCCTCGTCGATCGCCAGGAGATCGAGCTGGCGGCGCATCCCCAGCACCACGGGGGTGGCCACGAGCAGCACGACGGCCGCGGGCAGCACGTCGGCGAGGGAGCGGCCGTAGGTCGTGCCCGAGAGCCAGGTGAGGATCCGCGGCGTGTCCCACGGGTCGGCGCGCAGCAGCAGGAAGGTGCTGACGTCGCTGAGCGCGTAGCCGCAGCCGATGCCGATGAGCAGGAAGCGGTCCGGCAGCAGCCCGCCGCGCCAGGCCAGCCCGGCGATGAGCGCGAAGGTGGCGAGCCCGGTCGCGACGGCGGCGACGATGAGCGCCGGCCGCCCGCCCGCCGCCCCCGAGGTCACGACGATCACCGCGCCGAGCCCGGCGCCGGCCGTGATGCCGAGCACGCCCGGCTCCGCGAGGGGGTTGCGGACCGTGCCCTGCACGACGGTGCCGGCGAGGGCGAGCGCCGCGCCGGCGACGACGGCCGCCGCGACCCGGGCGAGCCGGTCGTCGAGCGCCCGGCCGATCAGGTCCGGCGCGGCGCCCCGCAGCCAGAGCGCGACGTCGCCGGTGCGCAGCCACAGGCTCCCGGCCAGCAGGCCGACGAGCACCGCCCCGGCCAGCAGCACCGCGGCGACGGCGACGACGGCGAGGAAGCGGCGCCGCGAGCGGGTCGCGACGCGGGCCTGCGGTGCCTCGCGCACGGCTCCGGCGTCGCGCAGCCGCAGCGCGAGGACCACGATGACGGCGGAGCCGAGCAGCGAGGTCGCGATGCCGGTCGGGATCGAGGCGGCCGCCTGGGCGCCGAGCACGGCCCGCAGGACCGCGTCGGCGAGCAGGACCAGCAGCGCGCCGGCGAGCCCGCAGGCCGGGACGAGGAAGCCGTGCCGGCCGAGCACGCCGATCCGGTTCGCGGCGAGGCGCACGGCGACGGGCGCGGCCAGGCCGATGAAGGCGATGGGACCGGCGAGCGTGACCGAGACGCTCGTCAGCAGCACCGCGCAGAGCACCGCGAGGAGCCGGGTCGAGCGGACCGGCACGCCGAGCGAGGCGGCCGCGTCGTCGCCGAGGCCGAGCACGTCCAGCCGCCGGGACAGCAGCAGGCCGGCGCCGAGCACGACGGCGATGACCGGGGCGGCGCGCCCGGCGGCGTCGAGGTTCAGCTGGGCGAGCGAACCGCTGCCCCAGGCGTACAGCCCGGTGGTGCTCTCCTTGAACAGGATCAGCAGCATCGCGGTCGCCGCGTCGAGCGCGAGGGCCACCGCCGAGCCGGCCAGGATCAGCCGGGTCGAGCCGATCCCCGCGGCGCTGCCGGCGAGGGCGAGCACGATCCCGGCCGCGAGCAGCCCGCCGCCGAAGGCGACCGCGCCCGAGGCCCACAGCGGCACCGCGAGACCGAACGCGGCGACCGCGCACAGCGCGAAGTAGGCGCCGGCCGTGACCGCGAGGGTGTCCGGGGCGGCGAGCGCGTTGCGGGTGACCGACTGCAGCAGCGCCCCGGCGACGCCCAGGGCCACGCCGACCGCGGTCCCGGCGAGCACGCGCGGCAGGCGCGAGCCGGTCACGACGTCGGCGATCGGGACGCCGCCGACGGTCTCGTGCGCGCCGGACAGGTACCGCAGCAGGTCCTGAAACCCGACCCCGGAGGTGCCCTGCGTCACGTGCCACAACCCGGTCACCACGACGGCGAGGAGCAGGACGGCCAGGACGGCCGCCCCGCTCACGCCGCGAGCCCAGGGCCTCACCCCTTGGTCAGGATGTTCACGTAGGCGTCGATCGCCTGCTCGTTCGACAGCGGTCCGCCGGCGCCCCAGAGCCCGGCCGGGAAGGCGTACGCGCGCCCCTCCTTGACGGCCGGCAGCGAGGTCCAGATCGTGCTCTTCCTGAGCTCGGGGACGTAGCTCTCGGGCGTCTGGTCGTCGGAGTAGAACAGGGTCGCGCCGCCGACGGCGGTGAGGCCCTCGATGTCGGTCTGGGCGAGCCCGTAGGCGGGGTCGACGCCGCCGTTGCCGTAGGTCTTGTCGATCTCGTCCGTCCACGCCGGGGTCAGGCCGAGCTGCTGGCCGAGCTCGGTGAACAGGGCGCCCTTGCCGTACGGCCGGATGACGACGTTGCCGCCCTCGATCCAGCCGTCGAAGAACAGGAAGCTCGTGGTCTTCACATGGGCGTCGGCGACCTTCTGCCGGCCCGCGGCGAGGTGCTCGTCGAAGCGCCGCAGCACCTGCTCGGCGCGCTCGGTCCGGCCGACCGCCGTCGCGATCATCGAGAAGACCTTCTTCATGTTCGCGATCTGCCCGCCGGCGTCGGCCCCGACGGTCGCGAGCACCGGGACGCCGCGCTGGGCGAGCTTGGTGAGCAGCTCGTCGTCGGCCTTGAACGCCTCGATGATGATGAGGTCCGGCTTGGTCGCGAAGAGCGCGTCGAGGTCGGGCTGGCCGCGCTCGCCGACGGAGACGACGCCCTGGGGCAGCGCCTCGGCCTTCACGTAGGTGCCGTAGCCCTTCGCGTCGGCGACCGCGACCGGGGTGCGGCACAGCGTGAGCAGGTCCTCGGTCTGCTGCCACTCGAGGACCGCGACCCGCTCGGCGGGCTTGGCGAGCTCGACCTTGCGCCCGACGCCGTCGGTGAGCGACACCGGGCCGGTCGCCGTCTTCGTGGTGTCCTCGGCGCAGCTCGCCGACGCGGGGACGGCCGCGCTGGGGCCGGCCGCGGCGCTGTCGACGTTCGTGGTGCCGCAGGCCGTGAGGGCCGCGGCGACCGCGGTGAGCGCCGCGAGGCGGGTGATACGGGTCATGCGGGGTCTCCTGAGGGGATCCGGGTGCGGGCGGCGTGCCGCCCGACGGGGTCGATGCGGAGGTGGCCGGTGCGCGGGTCGACGGCGACTTCGACGCGCAGGTCGTAGACGGCGCCGATGTGCTCGGCGGTCAGCACGTCGAGCGGGTCGCCCGCGGCGTGGATGCGGCCGTGGTGCATGAGCAGGAGCGTGTCCGCGACGCGGGCGGCCTGGTCGAGGTCGTGCAGCACGAGGCCGACGGCCACGCCGTGCTCGTCGGCGAGGTCGCGGACCAGGTCGAGCGTCTCGACCTGGTAACGCAGGTCCAGATGGTTCGTCGGCTCGTCGAGCAGCACGACGCCGGTCTCCTGGGCCAGGCAGGCGGCGAGCCAGACGCGCTGCACCTCGCCGCCGGAGAGCTCGCCGACCGTGCGATCGGCCATGTCCGACACGCCGGTGAGCGCCATGGCCCGGCCGATCGCGGCGCGGTCGGCGGGGGAGGGGCCGGCGAAGCCGCGCCGGTGCGGGTGGCGGCCGAAGGCGACGACCTCGCTGACCGTCAGCCCGTGCGGGGCCGGGCGCGACTGCGAGAACAGCGTGACCTCGCGCGCGAACTGCCGCGCGTTGAGCTGCGACACCGCGCGCGGCGGCGAGCCCAGCACGATGCTGCCCTCGCTCACGCGGTGCAGCCGGGCCAGGGCCCGCAGCAGCGTGGACTTGCCGCTGCCGTTCGGGCCGACCAGCGCCGTCACCCGACCGGCGTGCAGCTCGACCGAGACGCCGTGGACGACCGGTGTGCGGCCGTACCGTAAAAGCAGCCCTTCACCACACAGCAGCTCTTCACCACGCAGCATGGTCACGGCCGGCTCCTTCGCGCAGGGGCGACCGATTTAGTAAGGGTTGCCTTGCCTAAGCAGGCTAGGTGATGATCAAGCTGTCGGCAATCCGGCATCCGGGACAGGCGATACGGGATTCCGGACACCGAGCGCGCCCGGCGTGACCCGCATCACCCGCCGGAACGCGGCGATGAACGTGCTCGGCTGGGCGTAGCCGAGCGACTCGGACACGCCCCGCACGTCGGCGCCCTCCGACAGCAGCGCCATCGCCTCGTGGACGCGCAGCGCCTGCCGCCACTGCGCGAACGACAGCCCCGTCGCACCCCGGAACGCCCGGGTGATGGTCCGCTCGCTCACGCCCAGCCGGTCCGCCCAGTCCCGCAGGCCGCGGTCGTCGGAGGGGTCCGCGAGCAGCGCCTCGGCGATCGCGTCGATGCGCGGGTCCCCGGGCAGCGCGAGCGCGAACTGCCGATCCGCGGGCTCGAGCACGTCGAACACGACCGCCTCGGTCCGCGCCCGCGCGTCCGCCGCGAGATCCCGGCGGGCCAGGCGCAGCAGCAGCGACTCCAGCAGCGGGGTCATCGCGATCGAGGTCGGCCCCGCGAACGCGACCGGCGTCCCGCCGGGCTCGAAGAAGGCGTCGAAGAAGTCGGCCCCGGCCGTGAGCCGGCCCCCGTGCACCACGCCGGCGGGCATCCACAGCCCGAACCCGGCCGGCACGGTGAAGATCCGGTTCCCGACCCGCGAGGTCAGCGTCCCGCCCCGCACCCACACCAGCTCGTGCGCCGGATGCGAGTGCGGCGCCCACTCCGTCGGCACGCCGGTCGCCTCCGACTCGGCGACGATGACGGACGGCGCCGGGCCGGCCGGCGGCACCGGCACGGCCCGGCGCAGCACGGTGCTCGGCTCGCGCCGCCAGGTGCCGAGACCGATGTCATCCGGGGCCCGCGAGACCATGCGGCCGAGCCTACGTGGCCCCGCGGGCCGGATGCGCCGGCGCGGTTACATCGGGTTCCAGCCGTCGGAGCCGGCCAGGTACTTCTGCGGCGTGTAGTTCGCGGCCTGCGAGTCGCTCATCTGCGGCCGGTTGCTGTTGAAGGTGGCGCCCGCCCCGGTGTTGCGGTACTCGAAGAATCGCGCGTTCTTCCACGTGGCGTCGCCCATGTCGGTCCACGGCTGGGCGGTCTTGATGGTGGCACTGAGGCTCGACTCGCGGTAGAGCACCTGCGCCCCCTGCCGCCAGGGCCGGCCCAGCTGCGTGACGTTGTTCGCCGCGCCGGTGATGGTCGACTTGTAGAACAGGAAGCCGTACGTCTTGGCGGGATCGGTGCTGGCGGCCGTGATCGGGCCGCCGGTGCTGCGCTTCTCGAAGATGGAGCAGGCGTTGAAGACCGCGGTGCCGCCGCTGTAGATGAAGTCGACGGTGCCCTCGATGTAGGAGCCGGTCACGTACAGCCGGGCGTTGTCGTTGATCTGGAACGTGTCCTGGTCGCCGAGGAGCCGGACGTTGCGCAGGATCGAGCGGTCGGCGTCCAGCTGCAGCGCCACCGCCTGCTGGCCGCTGGTCTGCGTGCTCTCGTCGAAGTCGTTGCTGACGGTCAGGTTCGTCAGCACGCTGTCGTGGCCGTTGACGAACATGGTGGCGCTGCCCCCGGGGAAGCCGCCGCCGGCCCAGTGGTTGTAGACGATGGTCGTGTTGCCGGGGGAGGAGCCGAGGCCCTGCAGCGTGATGTAGGGCTTGTTCGCGGGGATGGTGACGATCTCCCGGTAGGTGCCGGGCTTGATGGTGATGGTGACCCGGCTCGTGTTGTTCGCCGGGACCGCGTTGACGGCCGCCTGGACGGTCTTGTACTTGCCGGTGCCGTCCGCCGCGACGGTGGGCGTGCCGCTCGTCGGGGGCGGGCTCGCGGTCGCCGTCGCGCCGGCGACGTAGTTGAACGACCACTGCATGCGCGCGATGTCCGAGCAGGTCTCCTGCACGATCGGATTGTTGCCGGCCGTGGAGCCGTCCTTGTCGCTCAGGCAGAGCCCGGACGAGACGCTCTTCACGACGAACTTGCCCGCGGCCGCCGACGAGGCCGTGAAGGTCCACTGCTGATTGGTGGAGACGCCGCAGGTGTACTGCCACAGCTGGGTGCCCGTCGTGGTGGACGAGTACGGCACGTCGACGCACTTGCCGCTGTTGGTGTTCACCAGGTTGAACGCGCTGCCCTGCGCGATCACGGTGAACTGCTGATCGGTCGCGGCGCTGTTGCAGGCGATCTGGACCAGCAGCGCGCTGTTGGCGCTCGAGGCGCCGGCGACGTCGACGCACTTGCCGCTGGCGCCGCTGGCCAGGGTGTAGACGCCGCCGGCCGTGGGGCTGGTGGCCGCCTCCGACGGCCACGCCGATACGGCGAGCACGGCGAGCGGCACGGCCAGGAGCACCGCGGCGATGCCGGCGGCCCGGACGGTGAGCCGGCGCCGCCGCGCCGGAATGTGTGGATGCACGGGAACCTCCAGAGCGGGTGCGGGGTTCGATCAGTGCGAGAGATGCCTCACCCGGCGCCCGGATTACGGATAGTTCGCCGCAGGGGCGCGGTCGCCTGGTCAGCGGCGCGAGACCGCGAAACTTTCACCGGCTCCCCGGGCGCGGCGAATCATGTCGGCCGGGTGACGTACGGACGTCCGGCAGCAAGCAGCGTTGACCTCGCGACATACATCCACGCATGGGCGCAACGGAGGCACACATGACCGCAGGCACCGCTGAACGAACCCGACAGCAGGCCCAGGGCCAGGAAGGCGAGGGAGAGGAGAGCATGCTTCCGATCCTGCTGACGGCGTTGATGGCGCGCCGTCACCGGCAGGGCGAAGGCCTGATCGAGCACCCGCTCCTGCTCGCCGCGCTGGCCAACCGCAAGCAGGAGGGCCGCAACATCTTCGAGCACCCGCTGTTCATCGCCGCGATGATGCGTCAGCGGCAGGAGAGCGGCGGCGAGGAGGGCATCGAGCACCCGCTGCTGCTGATGGCCGCGCTGGCCAGCCGGCGGCAGGAGGGCCGGAACATCTTCGAGCACCCGCTGCTGGTGGCCGCGATGATGCGTCAGCGGCAGGAGAGCGGCGGCGAGGAGGGCATCGAGCACCCGCTGCTGCTGCTCGCTGCGCTGGCCAGCCGGAAGCAGGAGGGCCGGAACATCTTCGAGCACCCGCTCCTGGTGGCCGCGATGATGCGCAACCGGCAGGAGAGCGGCGGCGGCGAGGGCATCGAGCACCCGCTCCTGGCCGCCGCCATGCTGGCCCGCCGCTGACGGCCTGGCCCACGATCCGCCCTTCGGCCGCGGCCGAAGGGCGGATCGCGCCGAATCCGACTCGGGTCCCGACTATCGCTGAGGAGTCATCATGGCCGAAAGAGGGCCGAAGGAAGAACCCGCGCACGAGTCACACGAACCGATCGAGTCGCTGATCGACGACGCCATCCGGGAGATCCTCGAGGAGGCGGGCACGCCCCGGGCCGCGCACGCCAGGTCCACGGCGCCGCTGCTCGACGCGATGCTGTCGGCGACGCCCGCGCGCGGCGGGGAACGGGGATCGGTGCTCGAGCGCGTCCTGCTCGCCGAGGCGCTGGCGGGCGCCCTGGCCGACGCGCTGGCGCCCGCGCTGGCCGCGGTCCTCGCGCCGAGGATCGTGGACATGCTCGAACACCACAACAGCGGTGACGCCGAGCCGCACGAGAAGGTGGCGGCCGGCCGCACCCGCAAGTCCGACAGCAAGTGACCAGCTCGCCGGCTTGCGGCGGGGTGACCCGTTCGCCGGTCAGCCGCGCGCCCGCATGGCGTCGGCGCCGTCCGACGCCAGCGCCGAAGCCTTGGCCCGGTCGTACTCCGACTGGGTCAGCACGCCGCGCCGCTGCAGGTCGGCGAGCTTGACGAGCTCGTCGGCCGTGCTCGGCGAGCCGGCCACCTCGCGGACGTACTCGCGGACCTCGGCCTCGCGACGCTCCGCCCGCTGCCGGGCCCGCTCGTTCATCGACCGGCCCCGCGCGACGAGGTACACCAGCGCCCCGATCCACGGCAGCACGATGAGGAACACCGTCCAGGCGGCCTTGCCCCAGCCGCTGACGTCCGGGTCGCGGTACAGGTCGTTCAGCATGGAGATCATCAACCAGATCCATGCGAACATCACCATGAACCACAGCGTGTACAGCACAATCTCACCGAACGACATCTTTGTCGCCCCCTCCGGTTACGCGGGCCCGCAGACGGCTCACGCGACGCGGGCTAATCCCCACGACATCAGCGTCGAACGCCGGGTGCCGCGGGTCATCCTTCTTTGAAGATGAAACGGTCATCCCGCGTGCCCGGGCGCCTCCGCCTCCAGGGCCGCCCGGGCGCGCAGCAGCGCACGCCGCGCCGAGCGGTCGACCGTGGGGAACTGCGGGTCGATCTGGATGAGCGCGTCGGCGATCACCGCCGCCGCGGCGATCCGGGCGAACCACTTGTGGTCGGCCGGGATGACGTGCCAGGGCGCCCAGCTCGTGCTCGTGTGCGACAGCATCTCGGAGTACGCCGACTGGTAGGCGTCCCAGCTCTGCCGTTCGCGCAGGTCGGCCTCAGAGAACTTCCAGTTCTTCTCGGGCCGGTCGATCCTCTTGAGCAGGCGCTCGCGCTGTTCCTCCTTCGAGAGGTTGAGGAACAGCTTCACGATGCGGAAGCCATTGTCGGACAGGTGCCGCTCCCACTCGTTGACGGCGCGGTACCGGCGCTTCCACACGTCGCCGCCCCTCGCCGCCGCCGGCAGCTTCTCGTGCTCCAGGTGCTCCGGATGCACCCGGACGACCAGGACCTCCTCGTAGTGCGAGCGGTTGAAGATGGCGATCTCGCCGCGGCCGGGCAGCCGCGGCGCGAACCGCCAAAGATAGTCGTGGTCGAGTTCCTCGGCCGACGGCTGCTTGAAGCTGTGCACGTGGACGCCCTGGGGGTTGACGCCGCTCATGACGTGACGGATCGTGCCGTCCTTACCGGCCGCGTCCGGTCCCTGGAGCACGACGAGCAGGCCGTGCCGGTCCTCGGCGGCCAGCCGCGCCTGGTACTCGCTCAGCAGCGAGACCCCACGCTGGAGCAGCTCGGTGCCGTCGCTCCGGCGGGTCATCCGCGCCGTGTAGCCCGGATCGTGGCGCCCCGGCAGCCGGACCCTGGTGCCGGGCGGGACCCGCAACGGTGCGATCAGCTCGGCGATCCGCTTCGCGGCCTCGTCGGTCATGGTGATGTGCTCCGTCCTCGCGTGCGTCAGTGGACCGGGGCGCCGGCCACCGCGATGCGGTGGCGCAGCACTATCTTGCGCAGTTCGGTCGCCACGATCACCGTCGCGCCGGCGGCCAGGCATATGAGCCATTGGGTCAGGCTGAGGCTGACGGTGTGCAGGATGTGCTGCAGCACGCCGAGTTCGGTGGCGAGGACGATCGCGATGATGGACATGCCGCTGGTGACGAGGAACCGGTGGTCCTCGAAGACCTCCAGGCTGAACACGGAGCGCGTGTCGCTGCGGACTGTGAAGGAGAGTGCCAGGTTGAGGATCGAGAATGTGGTCAGCCCCATGGTGCGGGCCACGGCGGTTCCGTAGGCGCGGTCGGCGCCGGTGATCACGGCCAGGGTGGTGGCGCCGAGTACGAGGCCGACGACGGCGAGCCAGAGCAGGGTGCGTGTGGACAGCAGCGGCTCGTCGGCGCGGCGGGGCGGGCGGTGCATGATGTCCGGCTCTGGTTTGCCGTAGCCGAGGCCGATGGCCTGGAACACCTGGGTTGTGAAGTTGACCCAGAGCGTCTGCAGTGGCAGGAACGGCACGCCGGTGGCGATGTTGAAGATGCTGGCGCCGAGGAAGGTGGCGATGAAGCCGATGAGGACGCCCATCTGGAAGAAGACGTAGCGTTTGAGGTTGTCGTACAGTGCCCGGCCGATCTCCACGGCTTTGACGATGGTCGCGAAGTCGTCGTCGGTGAGGATCATCGCGGCGGCCTCCTTCGAGACCTCCGTGCCGGTGATGCCCATCGCGATGCCGATGTCGGCGCGTTTGAGGGCTGGTGCGTCGTTGACGCCGTCGCCGGTCATCGCGACGATCTGCCGCTCGCGCTGCAGGATCTCCACGAGGCGTACCTTGTGCTCGGGCGTCACCCGTGCGATGACCCCGATGTCGTCGATCTCGCGGAGCAGCTGCTCGTCGCTCATCGCGGCGAACTCGGCCCCGGTGATGGCCCGTCCGTCGATGCCGAGCTGCCCGGCGATGGCGGCCGCGGTGACGGCGTGATCGCCGGTGATCATGCGGACCCGCATCCCCGCGGCCTTCGCCGTGGCGATCGCGGCCTTCGCCTGCGGCCGTGGCGGGTCGACGATGCCGGCGAGGGCGAGCAGGGTCAGCCCGTCGAGCATGCCGAGCAGGTCTGCCTGCGGGTCGAACACTGCCGGGTCGAACACTGCCGGGTCGAAGTCCTGGCGGGCCGTGGCCATGACGCGTAGCCCCTGCGCGGCGAGCCGTTCGTTCTCGGCGCGGTACCGCGCGCGGAGCTCGTCGTCCAGCGGGATCGGTGCCGCGTCGGGAGCGATCACCGACACCGCGCGGGCGAGTAGCTGGTCCGGGGCGCCCTTGACGAAGCAGCGCACGACGTCGCGGCCGGTGTCGTCGGTCATCCGGTGGAAGGTGGCCATCAGCTTGTACGCGGCGTCGAAGGGCACCTCGGCGAGGCGCGGATACCGCTGCCGGGTGGAGGCCACGTCGAGGTGGCCTTTCTCGGCGAGCACGACCAGCGCGCCCTCGGTGGGGTCGCCGATCAGTTCGCCGTCGCGCACCACGGCGTCGCCGGCCAGTGCCATCGGCAGCAGGAACGGCTCCAGCGGCACGTCGGGCTGGCCCGCGGCGTGGCGGATGTCGCCGTCGGTGCGGTATCCGCTGCCCGACACGACGTAGCGCCGGCCGGGGATGGCCAGCTCGACGGCGGTCATCTGGTTGAGCGTCAGCGTCCCGGTCTTGTCGGAGTTGACGGCCGAGGTGCACCCGAGCGTCTCGGTCGAGCGCAGCCGCTTGACGATCGCGTTCGCCCGGGCGAGCAGCTGGGTGCCCAGCGACAGGATCGTGGTCACGACGGCGGGCAGGCCGGTGGGGATGGCCGAGATCGCGAAGGCGATCGCGGCGAGGAACACCACGTCGAACGCGTTGCCGCGGGCCAGGTTCAGTGCGATGGACAGCGCCAGCGCGGCTCCGGCGACGACGAGGATCTGGTTGGTCAGGCGGGACAGCTGCCGGGTCAGCGGCGTCTCGGCGTCGCGTTCGGCCTGCAGCAGGCTGGAGACGTGCCCGACCTCGGTCGCCATCCCGGTGGCGGTGACCACGAGCTCGCCGGTGCCGCGGGTGACGTGGGTGTTCATGTACGCCATGCCGACCCGGTCGCCGAGCGCCGCGCCGGCCTCGGTCACCGTGTCGGCGTCCTTGGCGACCGGGAGGCTCTCGCCGGTCAGCGCCGACTCGTCGATCTCGAGCCCGGCGGAGCGGACCAGCCGCCCGTCGGCCGGGACGAGATCGCCGGCCTCGACCTGCACGACGTCGCCCGGCACCAGGTCCTCGGCCGCGAGCTCGGTCAGGTGCCCGTCGCGGCGGACCCGGGCCTTGACGATCATCATCTTCTGCAGCGCGCCGACGGCGGCCGCGGCCTTGCCCTCCTGACGCAGCCCGAGCACCGCGTTGAGCAACGTCAACGCCAGCAGCAGCAGCCCCGTGCCGAACTGCTTGAGCGGGTACAGGCTGCCGATCCCCGCACACAGCAGCACGATCTGCATCGGGTCGGCGTACTGGCGCAGGAACGCCCGCCACCACGGCTCCTTGCGCGACTCAGCCAACCGGTTCGGGCCGTGCTCGGCGCGCCGCGACGACACCTCGGCGCTCGACAAGCCGGCCCGCGGCTCGACGTGCTCCACGGCGAGCGCGTCGCCGACCGACAGCGCGTGAAAGGGCCGGGTCTCGGTCTCCTCGGCCGAGCTGGTGGTCATGAGCGGGTCGCCTCCATTCCCGGTGCTTGGCTGCGCCCGGGAATACCCACTCGTCGGCGACTACTCCTGCGACTGCGCCTGCGGTCAAGAGGTGCCGAACCATGCCGCGAGGGTGAGGCGCGGCACGCATCGCCCGGCGGAGGGTGATTTGTAGTCCGGCGCGCGTGAGGCGGCCGAATCCATTCGGAGGTGGACGATGACGACCACGCACTGGTATCAGCGCCACGCCTGGAGGCGCTCCGGTTCCGCCACCGCGGCCGAGCCCGTCTGGCAGGTGATGATCCTTGGAGTCGTCACGGTGTGCTTCGGCATCGTCGTGCTCGTCTGGCCGGGGGAGACGCTGCGGCTGCTCGCGCTGGCCACCGGAATCTGGCTCATCGTCGCGGGCGCGACCCGCGCGTTCGCCGCGTTCGACCGGGACCGCGGCACGACGCATCGGGTGCTGGCCGCCGTCGTCGCGGTGATGCTGATCGCGGCGGGAGTCGCGTGCCTGCGCAGCGCCGAGGGCGGCGAGCGCGTGCTGGCCGCGCTCATCGGGCTGTCCTGGCTCGTGAGCGGCTTCGTGCAGCTGACGGTCGCCATGCTCGCGAGCGGCCCGGTCCGCACCTGGCTCAGCGTCCTCGGCGGCGTCTCGGCCGTGGCCGGCCTGGTGTTCATCCTGTGGCCCGGCCCGTCACTCATGGCGCTGATCCTGCTGACCGGCATCAGCGCGCTGCTGATCGGGGCCGGCGAGATCGGCTTCGGGCTGCGCCTGCGGTCTGCGGGCAAGCACGCGGTGTCCGAGCTGACCGGCTCCTGACACCTGCGCTGCCGGTCGGGCGCTTGTCGGGCGCCCGACCGGCGTTGTGCGTACAAGGGCGCGGACGCCGTTCGCGGGGTGGGCGCACGCTGCCGGTACCCGGCCCGGACCACGGGCCCTGGCACCGGAGGAACGCATCATGTTCCGTGCTCCGCTCATCGGCCGCCTGGCCGCCGCGACCATCGTGTGCGCCGCCGCCGTGGCCGCGCCGCTCCTCGCCGGACCGGCCTCGGCCGCCGTGCCCGGCCGCACGACCAACTTCCAGTTCACCTCGTACACGTCCGCCAACAAGGGCATCCGCGTCGACTGCCCGAACGGCACGACGCTGATCGGGGCGGCCCCGTCGCTGGCCGGCGGCGAGGGGCAGGTCCGCTTCGACCAGGTCGTCCCGTACGACGACCACCTCTACGTCCACGCGGTCGAGGACGAGGACGGCTTCGCGTACACGTGGAGCGTCGGCGCCACGGTCATCTGTGCCGACAAGCCGACCGGGTACCAGATCGTGCCGAGCACCAGCACCACGACCTCGGACCAGTACAACTCCGTCGCCGCCGACTGCCCCGGCACCCAGAACCTGCTGGGCATGGGCTTCGCCATCAACGGCGGCAACGGCGAGGTCGGCATCGACGACGTCACGGCCACCTCGTCCACCCGGGCGACCGGCTGGGCGTTCGAGGACCGCACCGGCTACTCCGGCCAATGGAGCCTGACCATGTACGCGATCTGCTCCGGCCCGCTGCCCGGCTACGAGATCGTCGCGGCGCAGGGCCCCGACCAGTCGGCGAGCTCGGCGACGGAGACGGCGACCTGCGCGATCGCCGGCAACAAGGTCATCGGCGGGGGCGGCAAGATCGACGGCGGCCTCGGCACGGTGGTGCTCGACGATCTCACCTTCACCCCGACCTCGTTCTCGATCAAGGCGTACGAGGACGAGGCGGGTGTCTCGGGGACCTGGCACCTGCACGCGTACGCGATCTGCGCGAGACCCTGACCGGCCCGCACGTGACGCCGCCGGGCCGCGGCGTCACGTGCTCCCCGGGCGGCCGGCCGAGCGCTAGATCTGGCTCGCGCCGCCGTCCACGTAGATCTCGGCGCCCGTCATGAACGCGCTGGCGTCCGAGGCGAGGAAGACCACGGCGTCGGCGATCTCCTCGGGCCGGCCGAGCCGGTTCATCGGCACCCCGCCGGCGAGGTTCTTCAGTAGTTGCTCGGCCGACTCGGGGTCGCCGGCCAGTCCGGCGAGGCCGGGCGTCTCGATCGGGCCGGGCGCGACGGCGTTGACCCGGATGCCGCGGCCGACCAGCTCGGCCGCCCAGCTGCGGGCGAACGAGCGCAGGGCGGCCTTGCTGGCCGCGTAGACGCTGAACGCCGCGGCCCCCTTGACGTCGATGTTGGAGCCGGTCAGCACGATCGACGCGCCCCGGTTGAGCAGCGGCAGGACGGCCTGGACGGTGAACAGCGTGCCGCCGACGTTGGTGTTGAACGTGTCGGCGTAGTGCTGCCAGGTGATGTCGCCCAGCGCGGCGAACTCGCCGCCCCCGGCGTTGGCGAACAGGATGTCGAGCCCGGCGCCGCGCTCCCGGACGGCGGCGGCCACCCGCTCGAGGTCGTCCGGGTCGGAGACGTCGGCGCGGATCCCCGTGGCGTTGCCGCCGAGCCCGGCCACGGCCTCGTCGAGCGCGTCCTGGCGGCGGCCGGTGAGGAACACGTGCGCCCCCTCGGTGGCCAGCCGTCTGGCCGCGGCCAGGCCGATGCCCGAGGTGGCTCCGGTGACGAGGGCGGTCTTTCCGGTGAACATGGTCTCCTCCTGAGCTAGTTCTGTACCGTTCGGTACACAACTGGAACGCTAGCATCGTGGAGATATTTCTGTACCGATCGGTTGGATGAGGTGAGTCACCATGACCCCAGCGGCCGGCCGGCCGCGCGGCTTCGACGCCGACGCGGCGCTCGACCGGGCGATCGAGGTGTTCTGGCGCCACGGTTACGAGGGTGCCTCGCTCGCCGACCTCACCGAAGCCATGGGCATCAACCGCCCCAGCCTCTACGCCGCCTACGGCAACAAGGACGAGCTGTTCCGCCGCGCGGTCGCCCGCTACGCCGAGGCCGACATGGCCTACGCCCGCCGGGCCCTGGCCGAGCCCACGGCGTACGCCGTCATCGAGCGCTTCCTGCGCGACAACGCCGACGCGCTGACCCGGGCCGACCGGCCGGCCGGCTGCCTGTCCATCCAGGGCGGCCTGGCCACGGGCAGCGACGACGGCCGGGCCGCCCAGTTTCTCGCGGCCGGCCGCCTGGCCGGCGAGGGGGCGCTGGCCGGGCGGCTGGCCCGGGCCGTGGACGAGGGCGACCTGCCGCCCGGGACCGACCCGGTCGCCCTGGCCCGCTACGTGATGGTGGTCAGCGAGGGCAACGCGGTGCACGCGGCGGCCGGCGTGAGCCGCGAGGCCCTGCACGCCACGATCGACATAGCGCTGACTGCCATCCCGGCCGATAGGGTGACGGACCATGACCCGGCGGACGACGGCCATAGCGCTGCGCAAGGCCAGAGACTCGCATGAGCTGCTGCGCGTCGGACGGCTCTGGTCCGACGGGACCTTCGAGGGCTACGTCGGCGCCGTCGCCGAGACCTGGGCCGCGCTGCACGTCCTCGACGACAACATCTACCTCGACGGCTTCGCGGCCGTGCGCCTCGACGACGTCACGTCGCTCGAACGGCGCGGCGGCCCCGAGGCGTTCGCGGCCCGCTCCCTGGCCCTGGACGACAGCTGGCCGCCGCCCCCGCCGCCCGCGGACGTGGACCTCACGTCGGTGCGGCGCATCCTGATCACCGCGGCCCAGCGCTACCGGGTGGTGAGCATCTACATCGAGCGTGACGACCCCGACGTGGTGTTCGTCGGCCGGGTCGCGGGCTTCAACGACAAGACGCTGATGCTGCTGGAGCTCACCGCGAAGGCCGAATGGCTCAAGGAGCCCAGCGCCTGGCGCCTGGACGAGATCACGCGGATCGACTTCGGGGGAGAGTACGAACGCAAGCTCCTGCGCGTCGCCGACGCCGCCCGGTGACCCGTCAGGGGCACGGGCCCGGGGCGATGTCGCGCCACCGCAGCAGCCCGTCGTCCCCGGCTCCGGCCAGGCGCCCGTCGTAGCCGGCGATGACGGTGCGGTCGCCGGCCGGGCCGAGGTCCGACCACGCCGCCTCGGTGGCCGTCGGCGGCCGGACGCGCAGCCGGCGGTCGCGGCCGACGGCGAGGAGCAGCCCGCCGGCCGCGGTGAGGCCGACCGCTCCCGCGGCGCTGCCGGCGTCGGACCAGCGGTGGTCGCCCTCGGCGAGCCGGGACAGCGGCAGGCACCGGATGCGGTCGTCTCCGGTGATGCCGAACAGTGTGCCGTCGGCGCTCGCGAGCGCCCGGATCCCCTCCGGTGCGGTGCCGATGCGCTCCCACGGCGCCGGCTCCCGGACCGGCTCGCGGTGCAGCAGCCGTCCCCGCGGCGTGACGGCGTAGAGCCCGACCCCCATCCCGCGCACGGCCTCGCGCGGCGCCGCGAGGCACACCGGCGGATCCCCGGCGGCATCCACGACCGGGCGCCAGCGGAGGTTCTGGGCGCAGGCGTCGCGGACCAGCAGCGTGCCGTCCGGCGTCAGCGCCCAGAACGCGTGCTCGCAGGCGACGAGCGCGACCAGGTCCGGGGCCGGCCCGATCGCATCCCAGCGGGCCGGGTCCGGCGGTGCCGCGAGGCGGTCCAGGACGTTGCGGGTGATCCGGTCGACCACCGGGTCGGCGAGCGTGTTGCCCCAGTTCACCGTGGCCGCGTTGAACACGGTGCCGGCCCCCGCCCGGAACACGCCCATCGTCGCGTGGCCGCCCTGGCCGTATCGGCGCCAGTGGCGCAGGTCCGCCGTCGCCAGGATGACGAACGACGCCGGGGTGCCGTCGCCGCCGGTGATGCGCGGGACGCCGTCGACGTCGCGGAAGAGCGCGGCATCCGTCTCGTAGCCGACCGCGCCGAGCGCGAACCGGTCGCCGTCGCGCAGACCGGTGCCGGCGAACACCCAGTGCCCGGCGAAGCGGGCCGTGTAGTCGGTCTCCCGCATGACGTCCATGAAGTCGCCCCATGCGCCGGCGCCGTGCCGGTAGCCGACGCCGGTCATCGTGTTCTCCGGGCGGTGCACCGGGGCCGACGCCCACTCGACCGTCGCCCGCGCCGGGTCGAGCGCCGCGACGGGGTCGCGCAGCGGGTCGCGGTAGCAGACCATGGTGCGGCCGGCGTCCTCGAAACGGACCTGCCAGAGCGCCGTGTTGGCGGCGAAGAAGGCGACGTTGCCGCCGGCCGCCGTGAAGGACTCGACGGCGTCGCGCATCTCCTTCGACCAGTACTCGTCGTGGCCGTTGACGATGAGCAGGCGGTATCCGCGCAGCAGGGCCGGGCCTTCGGCGTGCAGGTCGAGGTTGGAGCAGAAGTCGGCCCGGTAGCCGGCCGGGCGGAGCCAGCGCAGCATCCCGTCCTCCCAGCGCTCCGGGGGCGGCCCGCCGCCGGGGCGGTCGAACGACACCCGGGCCGCCCTGGTCGGCTCCTCGGCGTAGTAGAGGCTCTCGCCGGGCACGCCGGAGCGGTTGTACGCCTGCCAGGTCGCGAACGGCACCGACACGAGCATGGCGGCCGAGGGGCGCCCGGGCGGGCGGCGCACCACGAAGTACACCTCATGGTTCTTGTTCTTGAACACCGCCCGGTAGAGGGAGCTGGGCCAGTCGCCGGGCACGGCGAGTGTCCACACAGGATGGTCGACGGCGGCCGTCAGCCGGAGGCGGTCGTCGGTGGCGTCGTAGACCTCGACGGTGTCCGGGCCGGGGTCGAGCAGCGTGAAGCGCAGGGTCCCGCCGGGGACGACGGAGGTGGCGTGAGCGTAGGCGCCCAACGGCTAGGCGGCCACGGTGAGGGCGTCGATCGCCTCCGCCACGAGCAGCGACTCGATGCCGCGCAGGTGCTCCTCGACCTTCGCGCGGGGCAGGACGCTGGTGTCGGCGAAGAGGGTGAGGTCGAGCGCGCCGGGCACCGCGTTGACGTGCAGGAAGTAGCGAGCGCCGTAGTGCTCGACCGGCTCCCAGGTGAGCGCGGTGCGCGGCAGTGCGGCGCGCAGCCCGTCGGCGCTGACGGCCGCCGCGGCGGAGACGGGGGTCTGCACGTCGAAGCGGCGGTCGTTGAACGAGCAGGACAGGTCGACGTCGCCGAGCTGCGCGACGAGCGCGTCGAGGGCCGCGGGGTCGTACTGCGCGTGCAGGTACGCCTGCATCGAGGCCCGCATGGCCCGGCCGATGACGGGGCCGAGCCCGTCGTCGCCGACCTCGATGACGCACAGCCCGTCCTGGGAGGCGGGCCCGACCGAGTCGGCGAGGCCGGGGCGGAACCGGTTGCTGACGATGACCTGCAGCACGGCCTCGCGCGCGCCGGTCTGGCGGGCGAGCTGCACCGCGGCGGCGGCGAGGATGACCGCGGACGTGCTGACCCGCTCGCGGTCGGCGAGCAGGCTGACCGCCTGGTCGGCGGCGGGTGAGCTGAGGGTGGCGCTGATGAACCGGGGCTCGCCGTCGGGTTCGCCGAACCGGCTGCGGGGGACGGTGCGCAGGTGGCGCTGCCAGTACCGCAGCGCCTTCTCGCTCTGCCGCCGCCCCGCCTCGGACTGCTGGTGCCGCGCCTGGTCGAGCGGCTGCGTGTCGGGCGGGTCGAGGGTGGGGCGCCCGGCGAGGCTGCTCAGGACGTCGCGCACGAGCGCGGTGAGCCCGCCCCGGTCGGTGACGAGGTGGCAGATGGCGAAGACGGCGTGGGTGACGACATCGCCGACGCGCACCGCGCCCACCCGCAGCGGCCACTCGTCCGGGTAGTCGAACGGCGGCTCGGTGAGCCGTCGCTGCAGGAGCCGGGCCGCGGCGGCGGCGCCGTCCCGCTCCGCGTCGACGACCTCCAGCGCGATGACGCCGTCGCGCGCCACCGTCTGCCGCGCCGCGCCGGCCTCGTCGAGGCGGACCCTCGTGCGCAACGACTCGTGGCGGGCCATGACGTAGGCGACCGTGTCGGTGACGCGCGACAGCGGCGTGCCGACGGAGATGCCCTCGTCCTCGAGCGCGGTCACCCAGCTCATGTTGAGGCTCGCATCGTCGGGCACGAGGCGCTGGATCGCGCGCCAGATCGCCGTCTGGCCCCAGCTCAGCCCGCATTCGCCGCCCCGCGGACCGGTGAACCCGATGGGGATGCGTTCCGCCATCCCTGCCCCGCTTCCGTCAGGGGTGTGACTCCGGCGGCTCATTGAATCGAGGGCGTTCGACGCGTGTCAATACAGTGGCAACCCGACCATCGCGGGCGTCGGGCGGGAGCGCCGGAGCATGACTCGGGTCCGCGGTGGTGCGGACCGTCGCTCCCGCCAGACACCGCTCGGCGCTGCGCGCCGACGCTGCCAGGTCCGCGGTTGGTCACCCGTCTTTCGCGGCACCGTCGGGGACGGTCGCAAGACTCTGGCGCCACCGAACCGGGAGCGCCGCCCGCCGGCTAGAGACGCAGGCCGCGCGCGACCAGCTCGGTGGGGAGCACCACCGTGCGCGGCCAGGACCGGTCGCCGTCGATGCGGCGGAAGAGCAGCTCGGTGGCGGTGCGGGCCAGCGCGCGGGTGTCGTAGGCGATCACCGTCAGCGGGTACGGCACCAGGCGCGCCAGCTCGAAGTCGTCGAAGGCGAGCAGGGCGGCGTCGCTGCCCCGCCGGTAGAGCTCCTCGATCACGCCGAGGGTGATCCGGTTGTTGAGGCTGAAGAAGGCCGTCGGCGGGTCCGGCTGGTCGAGCAGCTCCGCGACGACCCGGCCGGCCGCCGCCGGATCGCGGACCCCGTCGCGGACCAGCCGGTCGTCGTACGGCACGCCGGCCTCCACCAGCGCGTCCTGCGCGCCGTCGAGGCGCTCGCGCATGGTGTAGACGCCGATCGAGTCGAGCAGGACGGCGATGCGGCGGTGGCCTTCGGCGACGAGGCGGCGCACCCCCTCGCGGGCGCCCCCGCGGTTGTCCAGCAGCACCGTGTCGGCGCGCAGGTTCCCGGGCGGCCGGTCGAGGAAGACCACGGAGGTGCCGAGCTCGACCTCGGCGCGCAGGAAGGAGTGGTCACACCCCGTCGGGCTGCCGGCCGGCACGACGAGCAGCCCGTCGACCCGCCGGGCGCACAGGTCCCGCAGCAGCTGCTGCTCGCGCGCCGGGTCCTCCTCGGAGCTGGCGATGATGAGCATGGTGTCGCGCTGGCGGGCGATCTCGGCGGCCGTGCCCGCGATCGTCGCGTAGAACGGGTTGGCGATCTCCTCGATGAGCAGCCCGATGGTGGCCGTCGCCTGCCCGGAGCGCAGCGAGCTGGCCAGGTGGTTGCGCCGGAAGCCGAGCTCGGCCACGGCGGCGAGCACCCGCTCGGCGAGCTCGGGCTGGACGTACGGAGCGTCGTTCACGACTCGCGACACGGTCTTCAGGCTCACCCCGGCCCGGGCGGCCACGTCCGCCATCGTGGGCCGCCTGGTGCGGCCCGACTCGCTTGTCACGCGACAGACGATAGCCGGACATCGGCCGTCCTTGACAACGTTGACACAAAATTCGCGATTGCAGGCATGGATCTTGACAACGTTGTCAGGTGACGCCAGGCTGACGCTCGCCACTGGGCGTGCCCCTGCGCCCGTGATCACCCCTGGAGTTCCCCAATGAAAGTGCCCAGGACCCGCCGGCGACTAGCCGGGGCAGCCGCATTGCTGCTGCCCGTCGGGCTGCTCGTCGCCGCCACCACCGCGAGCGCGGCCACGCCGCCCGGCGACTTCGGCTCCTCCTTCGAGACCATCGACCCCCAGCCGGCCACGACCACCGTCGAGACCAACGCGAGCGGCCAGCCGATCCAGGGCAACCTCTCCGGATCGAGCCCCAACGGACTGCCCGGCAGCGTGCTCGGCCAGGTCGCCGCCGTGACCGCCAGCGCGCAGAACCCGCCGAACGAGATCGCGTCCCGGCTCGCCGACGGCAACCCGTCGACGAAGTGGCTGGCGTTCAACCCGACCGGCTGGGTCGCCTACCAGCTCAAGGCGCCCGCGGCGGTGGTGAAGTACTCGCTGACCTCCGCGGACGACGCGCCGGGCCGCGACCCCAAGGACTTCACGGTGCAGGGGTCCAACGACGGCAGCCAGTGGACCGATCTGGACCGGCGCACGGGCCAGACCTTCAGCGGCCGGTTCGCCACCAACACCTACAGCTTCACCAACACGGCCGCGTACAGCTACTACCGGCTCAACGTCACCGCCAACTCGGGTGACTCGCTGGTCCAGCTGGCCGACTGGGACGTCAGCGACGGCACGGACACCCGCCCGCCGGCCACCCCGATGGTCAGCGTCGTCGGGGCCGGGCCCGTCAGCGGGTACAACATGAAGCCCAGCGCCGGGTTCACGGGCCTGGCGTCGCTGCGCTACTCGGGCGGAGCCGAGGCCGACGGGCGCTCGTTCGCGACGAACAAGCTGTTCGACGTGAACATCCCGGTCGGGCCGAAGACGCGCCTGGCCTACAAGATCTTCCCGGAGTACACCGGGCAGGACGCGCAGTACCCGTCCACCTACGCCGCCGTCGACCTGCACTTCACCGACGGCACCTACCTCAGCGCCCGCTCGCCCCTCGACCAGCACGGGTACGCGCTGACGGCGGCCGGCCAGGGCGCGTCGAAGGTGCTCTACGCCGACCAGTGGAACGCGGTGCAGTCCGACATCGGCGCGGTCGCGAACGGCAAGACCATCGACCGCATCCTGCTGGCCTACGACGACCCGCAGGCCACCGCGGCGACCCGGTTTCAGGGCTGGATCGACGACGTCACCGTGACGGGCACGCCGGCGGCGATCGACGGCTCCAGCCTGACCAACTACGTCGACACCCGGCGGGGCACCAACGCCTCGGGCTCGTTCTCGCGCGGCAACAACCTGCCCCTCGCCGCGGTGCCGAACGGCTTCAACTTCTTCACGCCGGTCACCAACGCCACGTCGAACTCGTGGGAGTACGAGTACCAGCGGGCCAACAACGGGGCGAACCTGCCCACGCTGCAGGGCCTCGCGATCTCGCACGAGCCGAGCCCGTGGATGGGTGACCGCAACCAGATGTCGGTCATGCCGGTGGCGGCCGGCGGCAACCTCACCGGGGCGCCGAGCACCCGGGCCCTGTCGTTCAGCCACGCCGACGAGATCGCGCGGCCGGACTACTACCAGGTCAAGACCGGCAACGGCCTGACCGCGCAGCTGTCGCCGACCGACCACGGCGGCATCATGCAGTTCACCTTCCCCGCGGGGCAGGCGACCGGCAGCCTCGTGTTCTACAACGGCACGTTCACCATCGGCACGGACGGCACCTACACGGGCTGGGTCGACAACGGCAGCGGCCTGTCGGTCGGGCGCAGCCGGATGTTCGTGGCCGGCACGTTCGACCGGGCGCCGACCGCGTCCGCGGCCACGTCGGCGACCTTCGACACCTCGGCCAACCCGCAGGTGACGCTGCGCATCGCGACGTCGTTCATCTCGCTCGACCAGGCCCGCAAGAACCTCGACCTGGAGGTCACCGGGCGCAGCTTCGAGCAGGTGCGCGCGGCCGCGACCGCGGCGTGGAACGACCGGCTCGGCCGGATCGAGGTCCGCGGCGCGAGCGAGACCCAGCTGGTGTCGCTGTACTCCAACCTGTACCGGCTGAACCTGTACCCGAACTCGCAGTCGGAGAACACCGGCACCGCCGCCGCGCCGCACTGGCAGTACGCCAGCCCGGTCTCGGCGCCGACCGGCTCCTCGACCCCGACGAACACCGGCGCCAAGCTCGTCGACGGGCAGATCTACGTCAACAACGGCTTCTGGGACACCTACCGCACCGTGTGGCCCGCCTACACGCTGCTGTACCCGGACGTGGCGGCCAAGATCGCCGACGGGTTCGTCCAGCAGTACCGCGACGGCGGCTGGATCGCCCGCTGGTCCTCGCCCGGCTACGCCGACCTGATGACCGGCACCAGCGCCGACGTGGCCCTTGCGGAGGCGTACCTCAACGGGGTGGCGCTGCCCGACCCGATGAGCGCGTACAACGCCGGGCTGAAGGACGCGACCGTGGTGTCCGGCCAGAGCGGCGTCGGCCGCAAGGGCATCCAGAGGTCGCAGTTCCTCGGCTACACGCCGACCTCCACCGGCGAGTCGGTGTCGTGGGCCCTCGAGGGCTACATCAACGACTACGGCATCGGCAACATGGCCGCCGCGCTGGCCAAGGACCCGCGCACGCCGAAGGCCGACCGGGACCGGCTCAAGGAGGAGTCGGAGTATTTCCTGCAGCGCGCCCGCAACTACGTCAACCTGTTCGACCCCGCCAGCAAGTTCTTCCAGGGCCGGGACGCGGCCGGGAACTTCCTCAACGGCAACCCGCTGGACTGGGGCGGCGTCTACACCGAGACCAACGGCTGGAACTTCGCCTTCACCGCCCAGCAGGACGGGCAGGGCCTGGCCAACCTGTACGGCGGGCAGGACGCCCTGCGCCAGAAGCTCGACGAGTTCTTCGCCACGCCCGAGAAGGCCGACCACCCGGGCGGCTACGGCGGCACGATCCACGAGATGCTGGAGGCGCGGGCGGTCCGCATGGGCCAGCTCGGCATGAGCAACCAGCCCTCGCACCACATCCCCTACATGTACAACTACGTCGGCGCGCCGGCCAAGACCCAGGCCATCGTGCGGGAACTGCTGCAGCGGCTCTACGTGGGCAGCGAGATCGGCCAGGGCTACCTGGGTGACGAGGACAACGGCGAGATGTCGTCGTGGTACGTCCTGAGCTCGCTCGGCCTCTACCCGCTGCAGGCCGGCTCGTCCAACTGGGCGATCGGCTCGCCGCAGTTCACCAAGATGACCGTGCACCGCACCAGCGGCGACATCGTCGTCAACGCGCCCGCCAACAGCACGAAGAATGTGTACGTCCAGGGCGTCAAGGTCAACGGCAAGAAGCTCAAGGACGTCTCCGTCGACTCGTCCGTCCTCGCCCGTGGCGGGACCATCGACTTCGACATGGGGTCGAACCCGTCGTCGTGGGGCACCGGCAAGCACGACGCCCCGCCGTCGCTGACCAAGGGCGACGACGCGCCCCAGCCGCTGCAGGACACCACCGGCCCGGGCCTCGGCACCGCGGCCGCGACCGGCGGGCAGGACGCGTCGAAGCTGTTCGACGACACCTCGGCCACGCAGATGACGTTCGCCACCGGCACCCCGCAGATCAGCTGGGCCTACCGGGGCGGCAAGCAGAAGCCGACGTGGTACACCATCACCTCGGGCGCCAACCCCGGTGACCCCGCGGACTGGAAGCTGCAGGGCTCCAAGGACGGCGTCAGCTGGACCACCGTCGACTCCCGCAAGGACGAGGTGTTCACCTGGCGCAACCAGACCCGGCCGTTCCAGATCAGCCACCCGGGGAAGTTCACGCAGTTCCGCCTCGTCGTCACCAAGACCGTCGGGGCCGCGCAGACCAACCTGGCCGAGATCGAGCTGCTGCGCGGCGGCGACGTCGAGCTCGGCGGCGGCGACGTCGCCGTGACCCCGGTGGGCTCCGGCTCGGTGCCCGCGACGTCCGGGGTGGCGGTCTCGGTGCCGCTGGCCACGGTCACGGGCGGCACCGCGACCGGCTACCAGGCGACCGTGGACTGGGGTGACGGCTCGCCGGCGACCACCGGCACCATCACCCTGAGCTCGCGGGCGGTCTACAACGTCGGCGGTTCGCACACCTACGCACAGCCGGGCTACTACCAGGCCTCCGTCACGGTGACCGACGGCAGCAGCCAGGACGCCGCGACCGTCGGCATCGACGTGGCCTACACGCCGGCGACGGCGCTGCCGGCCGCCTTCGACACCGTCTGCATCGGCGACGAGGGCGTGCTCGCGGCCAACTGCGACGCCAAGAACTGGGCGTACTCCCGGGCCGCGCTCGCGGCCGGCGGCGTCACCCAGGGCCAGTCGCACGATGTGCCGGGCACCGCGCTGCACTTCACGCTGCCGGCCACCCCGGCCGGTCAGCCGGACAACGCCACCGGCAACGGCAAGACGATCGAGCTCAACCTGCCCTCCGACGCCAAGAGCATCTCGTTCGTCGGCGCCGGCACGCAGGGCAACCAGAGCACGACCGCCACGGCGACGTTCAGCGACGGCACCACGGCGAGCATCCCGATCCAGTTCAGCGACTGGACGCTGGGCGGCAACCCCAACGGCACGCCGTCCTACGGCAACATCGTGGTCGCCAAGACCGCATACCGGTTGCAGGGCACGAGCCGGGACGGCGCCCAGCCGTTCCTGTTCGCCACCGCGCCGTACCAGATCCCGGCGGGCAAAACGCTCGTCTCGGTGAAGCTGCCCACGCAGACCGGCGACCCCGGCTCCGCGGGCCGGATCCACGTGTTCGCCATCGCCGACGACGGCACCCCGTCGGCGGCGCTGGCCACCACGCCCCCGAAGAGCCAGACGGCGAGCGCCGGCCAGGCGTTCGACGCCGCGCTCGGCACGGTCACCGGCGGCGTCCCCGACGCCACCGGCTACCACGCCCGCGTGCAGTGGGGCGACGGCACGGCCCCGCAGGACGCCACCGTCGGCACCGGCGGCGCGATCAGCGCGCAGCACACGTACGCGCTGAAGGGCACCTACACCGCCCGCGTCACCGTCTGGGACAGCCGGTCCAGCACCACGCTGACCTTCACCGTGACGGTGGCGGGCGGCGCCAAGCAGCCCACGATCTCGGCCACGCCCGCAAGCGGTGCCGCGATCGCCGTCGACGGCACCGGCTTCACCGCCGGTGAGCAGGTGACGGTCAAGCTCGCCGCGTCCGACGTGACGGTCAAGGCCACCTCGGCCGGCGCCGTGCACACCACGATCGCGGCGCCGGAACCCGGCCTCTACGCGGTGACCGCCGAGGGATCGTCCTCGCAGGCACCGGCCACGGCCACGATCGAGCTGGATGCCCCGGTCACGGTCACGGGCCCCCAGCCGCAGGTCACCCTGTCGGCCACCGAGGGCCCGCGCGGCACGGCGCTGACCCTCGACGCCTCCGGCTTCGCGCGGAACGAAACGGTCACGATCACCTTCGGCGACGGCCTCGCCGCGCTGACCGTCCACGCCAACGCCGACGGCATCGTCTCCGCCGCGTCCTTCAGTGTGCCGGGGAACGCAGCGGTGCCGAGCACGACCAGCATCCAGCTGGCCGGCGCAGATTCGAAGATCCGGGTCGAGGTGCCCTTCACGGTCACCTACTGATCCAAGTCGCTCGGGGCCGCCGGTGGGATCACCCACCGGCGGCCTCTTGCGTCCGGCGCTCGCCTCGTGTTCCGGTGACCCAGGTGCTCACGCCTGTCGCACGCCCGGGCCGCGCCGCTGCGGTGGCCGCGGTGCTGGCCGTTGCCGTGCCTCGACCTGCCCGGCGGCGGTGCGGCCGCCCCAGCCGGTGACGATCCGGCCCGTCGTGTCGATGCAGGCGGTCACCAAGGAGCGGCGGGTGCGCAAACGGCAGGGCCCCCGACACGTCGGGGGCCCTGCGTGCTGCGACTTTCAGATGAACGCGGTCGTCAGTTGAACATGAAGTCCGCGGTGTGCGTGGTGCCGTCGATCAGGTTGACGGAGAGCCGCGCGCACGTCTTCGCCTGGGTCTTCTGCGTCTTCCAGACGTAGCTGTACTGGTCCGACGCCGCGTCGTAGCTCAGCGAGCTCGACCCGGCCGTGACCGTCGTCTCCACCGGGTCCTGCGGGGCCGACGTGTCACACGCGACCGTCTGCACCGTCGGAGCGCCGCCGGTGAAGATGTTCAGGCCCTGGTTGCCCGAGAGGCCGAACTTCACCGGAACCGCGCTGCCGGCCTTCACGACGTTGAGCTTGCCGACGTTGATCGGCGAGCCGAAGTCGTGCCAGCCGTACACCACCTGGTAGGTGACGCTGACCGGAGCCGCCGTGTTGCCGGCGCGGTCGCGGCCGCCGGTGCAGGTGGCCGTGAAGGAGCCGACCTTCGGACCGCCGGTGACGGACAGGGCCGCGGCCTTCGCCACGCCACTGCCGGCGTCGGTGGTCGTGCAGCCGGGCGTGACAGCCACGCCCAGCGTGATCTGCTGGCCCTGGGTGACGCCCGTGACCGCCACGGTCGGCGCGGTCACGTCCTCGGCCTCGGTGACGGCCTTGTAGGCGTTGACCAGACCGTGCCCGAAGAAGCCGTTCACGGACGGGTTCGCGGGGTCCACCTTGCACCGGCCCTGGGTGTAGTCGGTGCCGGAGGTGGGGCAGGCAAGCGGGATCGCCTGCTTGCGCAGCAGTTCCGCGAGGTAGTCGGGCGTGGCGCCCGGGTGCTTGGACGCCAGCAGCGCGGCGACGCCCGCCACGTGCGGCGACGCCATCGAGGTGCCCGAGAGCGTGCGGTAGCTGCTGACCCCGGTCGAGGGGGAGGTGGAGTAGATGCTCGAGCCGGGTGCGGCCACGTCCACGGCCCCGAGGCCGAAGCTCGAGAAGGACGACCGCGCCGGCTGCGTGGTCAGGCCCGTCGCCCACGGCCCGACGGCCGTCGCGGGGACGGTCGGCTGGGTCGTGGAGGAGACCGTCACCACGCCGGGCAGCTCGCTCGGCAGGTCCAGGCAGCTCGGGTCGAGCGTGCGGCGCACCGGGTTGGTGTCGTCGGGGCTCGTCGTGTCCACCGTCTTGTTGGCCAGGTCCTGGTTCTCGTTGCCCGCCGCCGCGACGTTGAGGATGCCGTTCGCGGTGGTGTAGCCCACCGCCCGGCGGACCGCCTCGACGACCGGCGCCTGGTCGGCCTGGTTCTCGCACCAGTACAGCCAGGGGTCGATGTAGTAGCTGTTGTTCGTGACCTGGATGCCGTGCTCCGCGGCCCAGACGAAGCCGCAGATCGCGTACTCGGGGTAGATGAAGCCGTCGGAGTTGACCACCTTGATGGAGGCCAGCTTCACGCCGGGCGCGACGCCGACGATGCCGACGCTGTTCTTGGCCGACGCGATGGTGCCGGCCACGTGCGTGCCGTGGTAGTCGGCGGTCAGGCTGGTGGGCCGCCACGCACCCGGGGTGGTGTCGGGAGCGCCGTTGCCCACGCAGTTGACGGACTTCGACTGGTCGACGACCGGCGCGAGGTCCTGATGGTTGGCGTCGATGCCGTCGTCGAGCACGCCGACCGTGACCGCGGCGCTGCCGAGGCTGACCTCGTGCGCCGCCCGCGCGCCGATGAGGACCATGTCGCTCTGACGCGTCGAGTTCTCCATCGCGTCCGGCGCGTAGTCCTCGACGGTCTCGGTGTCCTCGGCCATGGCCGGCAGGGCCGCGGTCCGGGTCGCGCCGACCGAGAGGACGGCGTCGCCGTGTGCGGCGCCCTTCACCGCCTGGACGAACGAGGGGTTCGTGGAATACGCGATGACCACGCCGATCTGGGCGTAGGACACCGTCACGGTGCCGCCGGCCGCGGTGACAGCGGCGGCGGCGTCAGCCGTCCGAGCGTTGCTCACCGCGTTGACGACGTAGCTGAGTTTGGGGCCGATCGTTTCGGCCGTCGCGGGCAGTGGCGCGATCGCTGCGCCCGCCACGACAGTCGTCGCCGCGGTCGCGGCGAAAAGGGCATACCTGGGCAACCGGGAGTTCAAATCCTGGCCTCCTGCGGAAATGGGGGGTGACCCGCGATGTGAATGGGGCTCGGCGATCGTATTGGCGCGCCCGGTTGAATTTCACTCGTCTGTACGGCGGATAGTCGGCAGCGGTCAGAAACGCCTATTTTTTGTGTTCTCCGCCGACCGATAGCCCTTTGCGCCCGAACGAGGCCCGAGGGCTTCTCATCGTGGCAAAGAACACCCCCGAACAATCGGAGCCGACTTGCGGCGCCGCCAATTCCGCCGCCGTGCTGCGGGATGTGAAAAGAAATGTCCGCCCGCCTGATGCGAGAAGGCTTTCGGCCAGGTAGCACATAGACGCCAGGCCAAACAATTGCTCCCGCCGAGAATTGTCCAGATCATTGGCATTCGTCAGGCGGTCGCGCGGCCGGTCGGCTCAGGCGCTTATGCTCCGGGCCGTGATCCTCGACCTGCAGCGGGCCGCGCACGCCGTCCTGATCCGGCTCGCCACCGAGCTCGACGGCCTCAGCATGCTCAGCCCGTTCGAGCTCAACGCTCTGGGCAATCTCGCCGCGGCGGGCTCGGCGACGACCCCCTCGGCCCTCGGCGCGGCGATCGGGTGCCGGCCGGCCGCGGTGCCCAGCATCCTCGAACGCCTGGAGATGCGCGGCCTCGTCACCCGCGAGGCTGGCACCGGCGAACACGAGGAGCTCGTCGCGCTGACCGCCGATGGCGTCGCGGCCGCGGCGGAGGTCAGCGCCGCCATGCGGGAGCTGGAGCGCCGCGCCTTCGCCGGCCTGTCCACGGACGCGACCGGCCAGGCGACGGCGGCGCTGCGGGCGTTGACCGAGGCCGCGACGCTCGGCACCGCCCGCTGACAGCTCCGCGGCAGGCGCGCGACCCGAGCCGCCCGCCCCGCGGCCCGGCGCGACCGGGCGCCGGTCAGGCGATGCGCTGCGCCAGGAGTGCGCAGGCGTCGTCACCGGCGGCGGCGAAGTCGAGCCGGTCGAGGACGGCCGCCGGGTGCCCGCCGGTGATCCGTTCGGCGAGCAGTCCGATGCCCTCGTCCAAGGCGCCCCGCTTGATCAGGCCGTCGGTGTAGAACAGCACCGAGTGCCCGGGGAGCAGCCGGTGTGAGTGCTGCGTGAACGACGCCGCCGGGAACACCCCCAGCAGCGGCCCCCGCGGGTTCGGCAGGCACGTGACCCGGTGGCTGTCCGCCAGCAGCGGCGGTGGATGTCCGGCGCGCGCCCAGCGCAGCCGGCCCGTGCGCGGCCGGTACGTCGCGATGACGGCCGTGGCGGTGGTGACCGTGTCGGCGCGGCACAGCAGCGTGTTGAGCCGGGACAGGATCGTCGCCGGGGCCGTGACTCGGTTGCGGCGGCTGTGTCGCACACGCCGGTGGCCCGTGATGGATTCATGGCCGTGGACGCTACGAGCGGGCAGTGCGCAAGCAGTTGATCGCCTCTGTATGTCCATTGTGGGCAGTGTGCGGCGGGTGGGTAAGCCAGTGACGGCGCGCACGCACTCGTTTGCCACTGCTTCCTCACTCGGTCTCCCTAGCGTTCCTGAGCACAGAGACACACCGACTGAGGAGGCACATCGTGTCCGATGTTGTGCTCGAGCCGGCCGCTCGGGAATTCGCCGAGGCCGCGTCAGCACCACCGTTCGTGTACCAGCTCACCCCGGAGGCGGCGCGCAAGGCCCTCGACGACGTGCAGGCCGGGCCGGTCGCGGCGCCGCCGGTCGACGAGCAGTGGGTGACCGTCTCGGCCGCCGTCGGTGACGTGCGCGTACGGGTGGTGCGGCCGCAGGGTGTCACGGGCGTGCTGCCGGTGGTGCTGTACGTGCACGGTGGCGGCTGGGTGCTGGGCAACGCCGGCACGCACGACCGGCTGGTCCGGGAGATCGCCGTCGGGGCCGGGGTGGCCGTGGTCTTCGTGGCGTACACGCCGTCCCCGGAGGCGCACTACCCGGTGGCGATCGAGCAGATCTACGCGGCGGCGCGATGGATCGTGGCCGACGGCGCGTCGTACGGCCTGGACGTCTCCCGGCTGGCGATCGCGGGCGACTCGGTGGGCGGCAACATGACCGCCGCCGTGACGCTCCTGGCCAAGCAGCGCGGCGACGTCAGGTTCGTGCACCAGTCGATGTACTACCCGGTCACCGACGCCGGGCAGGACACCGCCAGCTACGCCGAGTTCGCCGACGGGCCCCACCTGACGGCGAAGGCGATGGCGTGGTTCTGGGACTGCTACGCCCCGGACCACTCCGTGCGCTCCGAGATCACGGCGTCACCGTTGCGGGCGACGCCCGAGGAGCTCGCGGGTCTGCCGCCGGCCTTCCTGCTCGTGGACGAGGCCGACGTGCTGCGCGACGAGGGCGAGGCCTTCGCGGCCAAGCTGCGCGCCGCCGGAGTGCCGATCACCACGGTGCGCTACGACGGTACGTGCCACGACTTCATGATGCTGAACCCCCTGAAGGACACCAACGCCGCCAAGGCCGCCACCGCGCAGGCGATCGCGGTGCTGCGCCAGGCGCTGCACACCCGGACCGCGAAGAAGATCGTGGTGATCGGCGGCAGCGGGCTCATCGGCAGCAAGGTCGTGAACAAGCTGCGCGAGCACGGGCACGACGTGGTCGCCGCTTCCCCCGCGTCCGGCGTCAACACCCTCACCGGCGAGGGCCTGGCCGCCGCCCTGACGGGCGCGCAGGTCGTCGTCGACGTGACGAACTCGCCGTCCTTCGAGGAGACGGCGGTCATGGAGTTCTTCACCACCTCGACGCGCAACCTGCTCGCCGCGGAGGCGGCCGCGGGCGTCACGCATCACGTCGCGCTGTCGATCGTGGGCATCGAGCGCCCGCCCGGCAACGCGTACTTCCGGGCGAAGGTCGCGCAGGAGCGCCTCATCGGGGAATCCACCATCCCGTACTCGATCGTCCGGGTGACGCAGTTCTTCGAGTTCGTCGACCGCATCGCCGCCGAGGCGACCGAGGACGACAAGATCCGCCTCTCGCCCGCGCTCATCCAGCCGATGGCGGCCGAGGACGTCGCCGGCGCCGTGTGCGAGGTCGCCGTCGCGGCCCCGGTGAACGGCATCGCCGAGTTCGCCGGGCCCGAGCGGTTCCCGCTCGACGAGCTCGTGCGCATCGCCCTGCGCGCCCGCAACGACCCCCGCACGGTGATCAGCGACCCGCACGCGCCCTACTTCGGGCAGGAGCTGGAGGAGCGCAGCCTCGTGCCCGACGACGGCAGCGCCCGCCTCGCCGGGACCCGCTTCGACGAGTGGCTCGGCCGCACGTTCACCCGCTAGCCGGTACCGCCACCGTCTGGAGGAGAGAGATGAGACTGCCCGACAAGAACTCCTTCCGCGAGCGCGAGCGCAGAGTCAAGGCGGAGCTGTTCATGGCCGAGTCGAGCCGCCCCGGCGACGCCACCGGGGTGCCGGTCGCCGACTGGCTGCTCAGCCGGGCGGACGCCGAGCGCGAGCTGACCGGGCTCCGCAGCCTTCTCGGCGCGGTCATGGCAATGCAGATCGACTCCCCCTTGAGCACCGCGGCACCCGACCTGGGGGAGTAGCCCGCACGGCGCTTTCAGACCTACAAAAGAGGAGAAACACATGTCCGAGCGGAAGCCAACCGTCGTCCTCGTCCACGGCGCCTTCGCCGAGTCCGCGAGCTGGGAAGGCGTCGTCGAGCGGCTGCAGGAGCGCTCCACGGACGTCGTCGCGGCGGCCAACCCGCTGCGCAGCGTGCCGGGCGACGCCGCCTACCTGCGCGACGTGATCGCCGCGATCAGCGGACCCGTGGTGCTCGTCGGCCACTCGTACGGCGGCTTCGTCATCACCGAGGCCGCCGCCGGCAGCGACAAGGTCGTCGCCCTCGTCTACGTCTGCGCGTTCGCACCCGAGCAGGGCGAATCCGCCTTCGAGCTGTCGACCAGGTTCCCGGGGAGCACCCTCGGCGAGGCGCTGACCGCCTATCCGGTCACGACCGGCGGTACCGAGTTCGCCATCCGGCCGGACGCCTTCCACCGCCAGTTCGCGGCGGACGTCACCCCCACGCGGGCCGCCGTGATGTGCGCGACGCAGCGGCCGGTCACGGAGGCCGCCCTCACGGCCGGCCTACCGACGGACGCCCCGGCCTGGAAGACGATTCCGTCGTGGTTCGTCTTCAGCGACCGGGACGCGAACATCCCGGTCGCCCTGCACCGCTTCATGGCGGACCGGGCCGGCGCCAAGGGGATCCGCGAGGTGCCCGGCGCGTCCCACGCGCTCGGTGTCTCGCAGCCGGGCGCGGTGGCGGCCTCGATTCTCGAGGCCGTGGACGCGGTCGCGGCGTAACCCCCCCGGTTCCCGGGTGAGGTTCCCGCAACGTCGCGGGAATCTCGCCCGGGCCCTGTACCACGGTCCGGATCAGGCTGATCCACGCGGTCAGCCGTCGTCGCCCCCGCCGGCGCATCCCAGCTTCCCGCTGCCGACAAAGTGAGGCACCCATGAATCCACCAGCTCGGCGAACCGCGTCGGCCCCGTCGGCCGCGCGCATCGACACGCTCGACGGTCTTCGCCGGCACCTGCAATGGGCGATCGAACTGGAACACGCCACGCTGCCGCCGTACCTCTGCGCGCTGTACTCCCTCGACGAGTCGCGCAACCCCGAAGCCGTCCAGGTGGTGGGGAGCGTCTTCGTCGAAGAGATGATCCACCTGGCGCTGGCCGCGAACCTGCTCAACGCCGTCGGCGGGCACCCCCGGCTGGACACGCCCCGGATGCTGCCGCGCTATCCGAGGCACCTGCCCCACGGCGACCGCTCGCTGCGGCTCTCGCTGGTGCCCTTCGGCGACGAGGCACTGGAGATGTTCCTCCGCCTCGAACAACCGGCACCGCCCGGCGCCCCGGCCGAGAGTGACAGCTACGCGACGATCGGGCAGTTCTACGCCGCGATCGAGGAAGGGCTGCACCACCTGTGCGCCGCGCTCGGCGAACGCGAGGTCTTCTGCGGTGACCCCGCACGCCAGGTCGGCTCGGGACCTTTCCGCCACAGCGGGGGACTGGTGGCCGCGATCGACGGTCTCGATTCGGCGCTGGCCGCCCTGGAGGAGATCGTCGAGCAGGGCGAGGGCACCTCGCGAGGCGAGGTCTGGGACGGTGACCGGGACGTCTTCCATCCCGGCCGGGGCGAGGTCGCGCACTACTACCGGTTCCAGGAGCTCAAGCTGGGCCGGCGATACCAGCGCGGTGACACCCCGCAGTCCGGGCCGACCGGCGAGGCGGTCCCGCTTGACCTCGGCGGCGTCCACCCGATGCGGCGCAACCCGCGCCTGGCCGATCACGCGCCGGGCAGTCCGATCCGCAACGCCCAGGAGGACTTCAATCACACCTACAGCGCCCTGCTGCACCTGCTGGAGCAGGCGTTCAACGGCCGGCCGAAGATGCTCGCCGTCGCGACCGGCACCATGTACGCCCTCAAGGCCCAGGCCCAGCAGCTCATGCTGATGCCCGACGGCGACGACACCGTAGCCGGCCCGACGTTCGACTACGTTGCACCGGAGTTGCGGCGATGAGCCGCGACGAGCGACGCACGCCGGCGGACGGTCCCGAAAGCTGACGCGTCAACGGGCTCGCCGGCCTGCGATTCGCCGGGCCGGCGCCGCCGTGCTGCCGCGCGGGGCATTCTGGCCACATGCTGTGAATGTGATCGGGGTCACGTAGGAGGCTGTCACAACCAGGCACACCACCATGTCTCGGCTTGCGAAGCGGAGAATGGAGGACAGCGTGCACATGACGGCCGTGCAGTTCAAGATCCTCGGCCCGGTGCGAGTGCAGCGGGGCACGACCGACGTCGACATCGGCGGCCGCCAGCAGCGACTCGTCCTCGCCCTCCTGCTGGCCCGGACGGGGTCGGTCGTCAGCGTGACCGAACTGGTCGACGCCATCTGGGACGAGGATCCGCCGACGAGCGCGGTCAACGTCGTACACCGATCCATCGGCGCGCTCCGCCGCCTGATCGAGCCTGCCCTGCCGGTCCGGGCCACCGGCCGCTTCCTCACCCGGCAGGCGGGCGGGTATCAGCTCCGGGTCACCGAGGACTCGCTCGACCTGCTGCGCTTCCGTGAACTGGTGGCGCAGGCCAGGGAGGCGACGGAGCCGGGCGGAGCGGTGCACCTGTACCTCGACGCCTTGTCGCTGTGGCAGGGCCCGTGCGCCGCCGGGCTCGAGCCGGCCTCACGCACCCATCCCACATTCGTCGCCATGGACGCCGAGCGATCCCACACGGTGCGGGACGCCGCCGACATCGCCCTGCGGACCGGACAGGTGCGGATGGTCATCCCGGCGCTGCGCCAGGCGGCCGGCCAGGATCCGCTGGACGAGGCCCTGCAGGCCCGGCTCGTGCTGGCGCTCGCGGCCGATGGACGGCAGGCCGAGGCTTTCGATCTGTTCGGGGACCTGCGCCGGCGGCTCCGCGATGAACTCGGCATCAGCCCCGGTCCGGAGCTGCTCGACGCGTACGACCGTCTCCTGCACCAGCGCACCGGAAAGACCACCACCACAACAACCACCGCCGCCGCTTCCCCGCCGTCCGTGCCGGACCAGCCACCGGCCGGCAAGGCGACGCCGGCGGTACCCGCACCGGTGATGGTCGGGAGGGACGCCGAACTGCGTGCCATGCGGCGGCTGCTCACCGACGCGACGGCCGGGCGAGGGTCCGCGTTGCTGGTCCACGGCACCCCCGGCGTCGGCAAGTCCGCGCTGCTGCGTGCCGTCGGCGCCGACGCCGCGCAGCGCGGCTTCATCATCCTGTCGACAGCCGGCGTGGAGACCGAGCGATGGTTTCCGTTCGCCGCGCTGCACCTGCTGCTGCAGCCGATCTCCCGCCACGTGGACGACCTGCCGGAGACGCATCGGCTGGCCCTGCGGGGTGCGTTCGGCGGCGTGGAGAGCCAGCCCGACGCGTACCGGGTCGCCTTCGCCGTGCTGGAACTGCTCGCCGACGCCGCCGACCGGCAGCCGATCCTGCTGCTCTGCGACGACCTGCAGTGGTTCGACTCCCCAAGCCGGGAGGTGCTGAACTTCGTCGCCAGGCGCGCCCGCGATCACGCCATCCTGGTGGCCGGCGCCGCACGCAGCGACGGCACCGCCTGGCGCGCGGCGATGGCCCAGCCCGAACTGCACCTCGAACCGCTCGGCCGCGCGGCCGCCGCCGAACTGCTCGACGCGGGCGCGCCGGGCCTGCCGCCGTCGGTACGGGCGCTCATCCTGGAACGCTCCGCGGGCAATCCGCTCGCCCTGGTCGAACTGCCCAAGGCGGTGCGGGGGACGCAGCAGAGGACGCACGACCTGCCACTGACCCAGCGGCTGGAGGAGGCCTTCGCCGCCCGCACCGACGAGGTGAGCCCCGCCTGCCGCGCCCTGCTCCTCGTCGTGGCCGCGGAGCCGACCGCGCCGCTGAGCCGGCTGCTGGAGGTGTCGCGCCGGCTCGCCGGCTCGGCGGTGACCGCGGACGTGCTGCACGAGGCCGTCGGCGCGGGACTGGTCACGTTCGTCGAGGACAAGCCCGAGTTTCGTCATCCGTTGATGCGCTCCGCCATCTACGAGCGTGCCACGCTCGCCGACCGGCTGGCCGTTCACCGCGCCCTGGCCTCGGTGCTGGACGACGTTCCCGAGCGCCAGCTCGCCCACCTCGTGGCGGCGACCCTCGGCCCCGACGAGCAGCTGGCCGGCCGGCTCGAACGCTTCGCCGACGTCTCGCAGGCCCGGGGCAAGGTCGCCGCGGCCGTTCCGGCCCTGAGCCGGGCGGCGGGCCTGGTCACCGACATCCGCCGCCGGACCCGCATCCTGGTCCGGGCGGCGGAGTTGTCCAGCGACGTCAACGACCGCCACCACACCCGGATGCTGCTGGCCCGCGCGGACCTCAGCGTGCTGGGCCCGGTCGAACGGGCCCGTCTCCTGCTCGTGTCCGACAACGCCGCGTTCGAGCCGGACGAGCCCCGCCGGCGGATCCTGGACATGGTGCGCGCGGCGGCCGGGGCATTCGACGACGGGGCCCGGGACGTCGCCGAGAACCTGCTGTGGCGGGCCGCGGCCCGGTGCTTCTTCCAGGACGGCGACGCGCGGACCCGGGCCGAGACGGCCGCCGAGATGGATCGATGGGACGCCGACCCGGACACGGCGCACGTGCTGGCGGTGCGGGCGTACACCGAACCGTACCGGCACGGCGCCGACGTGCTGGCGCGCATCGACGGCATCGCCCCGGACCAGCAGGACGGCAGGATCATGCACTTCCTCGGCTCCGGCGCGATGGTCCTCGGCGATTTCACGCGCAGCACCCGGTATCTGGCCCGGGCGGTCGCGAGCTGGCGATCGCAGGGGCGGCTCGGGCTGCTCGCCCGCGCACTGGCCGGCTCGTGGCCACGCGTCTACCTGGGTCAGCTCGACCAGGCCCGCGCCGAGTCCGAGGAGGGGTATCTGCTGGCGAAGGAGACCGGGGAGACGATCGCCCTGCTGGGGTTGACGGCCACGGCCGGACTGGTGGCCACGCTGCGGGGCGAGACGGCGGCCGCGGCGCGACTCGGCGCGGAACTGCGCGCCGGCAGCCTGTTTCCCCACATGCCGTTCGCGACCGTGATGGCGCAGCAGATCGACGGCCTGCTCGCGCTGTTCGCCGGTCGCGCCACCGACGCGTACGACATGCTGGCGGTCGTCTTCGATCCGGCCGACCCGCATCACCACTCGGTGAGCCGCTGGCTGGTGGCGCCGGACCTGGCCGACGCCGCGGTTGCCGCGGGCACCGTCGAGCAGGCGCGGAAGCTGCTGGCCGACCTGCCCGAGCTGGCCCGGCTGCTGCCCTCGGAGATGATGACGATGGCGGACGCCTACACCAGCGCCGTGCTCGCCCCGGATGGCGAAGCGGAGCAGCGCTACAACGCCGCGCTGGCCGCGCTTCCGGCCGGCTGCCGGCTGGTCCGCGCCCGCCTGCACCTGCATCACAGCCGCTGGCTGCGTGCACGGCTCCGCTACCCCGACGCCCGCGACCTGCTGCGCACCGCCCGCGACGAGTTCGAGCGGCTCGGCGCCCTGCCATGGGCCGAAGCGGCCCGTGTCCAACTGCGGGAGTCCGGCGAGCCCAGCGCCCGGCGGCACCCGACCATCGGCCAGCGGCTGTCCGCGCAGGAGCTGCAGATCGCGATCCTGGCGTCGCAGGGCATGAGCAACCAGGAGATCGCCCAGCGCCTGTTCATCTCGCACCGGGCCGTCGGCTCCCACCTGGACCGCATCTGCCGGCAACTGGAGGTGACCGGCCGGGATCAGCTGGCCGCCGTGCTCGCGGTCGGTGATGGGGCGACCGGATGAGCTGTCACAGATCGGAGGGCTGTCCTGTCTTCACTGGCGAGCGGACCTACGTACGGAGGAACTATGAGCACGCCAATCGGAGACAACTCCTCACTGCACGGGCTCGAGTCCATGGTCAAGGCGGAACTGGCCATGGTCGAGTCGAGCCACCCGGCAGAGGCGGCGGACCGGCCGATCAGCGAGTGGATGTTCGACCCGGCGGACGCCCAGCGCGAGGAGGCCGGGCTCCGCAGCCTCCTCGGCGCGGTGGAGGCGCTGGAGAGCGACTCCCCGCACGGCCACTCCCGGGACGGACGTGGCTGAGCGCTGCTCGCGGTCGCCGCGGCCGGCCCCACGGGTTCGCTAGCCTGGGAGGCGCGAATCACCTTGGGGGAACAGTGGCGGAGGAACTCGACGAGGCGGCATCGATCTTCGCCGGCGTACGTCCACGGTTGTTCGGCATCGCGTACCGCATGCTCGGCAGCGTCAGCGAGGCCGAGGATCTGGTGCAGGAGGTCTGGCTGCGCTGGCAGATGACCGACCGCGGCGTGGTCAACAACCCGGGCGCGTTCCTGGCGACGACCACGACGCGGCTGGCCATCAACGAGCTGCAGTCGGCCCGGGCGCGCCGCGAGACGTACATCGGGCCCTGGCTGCCCGAGCCGGTCGACACCAGCGCCGACCCGTTCCTGGGCGCCGAGCGCGGGGAGGCGCTGGAGCTCGCGGTGCTGATGCTGCTGGAGAAGCTCACGCCGCACGAGCGGGCGGCGTACGTGCTGCGGGAGGCGTTCGACTACCCGTACGCGCAGATCGCCGCGATCCTGCAGTCCACCGAGCCGGCCGTGCGCCAGTTGGTCAGCCGGGCGCGCAGACACGTCGCCGGTGAGCGCAAGCTCCCGGTGCCGCAGACCGCCCAGCGGCAGCTGCTGGCGGCCTTCCTCGATGCCGCCCGCGGCGGCGATCTGGAGGCGCTGGAGAAGCTGTTCGCGGCCGATGTGGCGAGCATCTCCGACGGCAACGGCGCGCGGCAGGTTTCGCGCAAGGCGGTCGTGGGCGCGGCCCGTGTGGCGAAGTACATCGCGGCCTTCTCCACCTGGTACTGGGAGGGTGTGGACGTGCGGTGGGTCACGACGAACGGGCAGACCAGCGCGGTGCTGCAGCGCGGCGACGAGCTGCTCGGCATGGTGACGATCAACGCGTCCGCGTCCGGCATCGACCAGGTGCTGTGGATGATGAATCCCGAGAAGCTCGCGGCATCGGCCGCTGTCACAACACAGGGGCCTGCCCTGTCCTGACTGCGGACGGTGGGAGCGGAGGTTGCCGCTGAACGGGCGTGCTCGCCGTCCGGGGGTTCATGACGATGTCGTACGCCGGCTCGCCGCCGCCTGCCTGACGGGCGAGATCGTGGCGATCGAGGCTGCCCTCGACCCGGACGCCGTCGCCGTGTGCGACAGCGGCGGCCGCGCACCCGCCGCGACCCGTCCGGTGCACGGAGCGGCCAGGGTCGCCTGGCTGCTCCATGCCCTGCTGGCCGGGAACGACCTGACGATCGAGAGCGTCAACGGCAGCGCGGGCCTCGCGATCCGCCGGGCCGGCACCGCCGTGGCCGTGATCGCCGTCAGCTGCCACGAGGACCGGGCCACGACCCTGTGGATCGTCCTGAATCCCGCGAAGCTGCGGGGCTGGCCCGGCCGCTGAGCTTGTACTGCCAATACATGGCTGCGAACGGGCCGCGGCGCCAGAGTCGAGGCATGAAGAAGGTAACCATGCGGCACACCACCGACCTGACCGGGCGGCTCGCCGTCGTGACCGGGGCGAGCAGCGGCATCGGACTCGGCCTGGCGACCCGCCTGGCCGCGGCCGGTGCCGAGGTTCTCCTGCCGGTCCGCGACGAGGCCAAGGGCGCCGCCGCGCTGCGTCGCATCCGCGCCGAGGTGCCCGGTGCCGCCGCATCGCTGCGCGGGCTCGACCTGGCCTCGCTGCGGTCGGTGGAGGCGCTGGGGGACACCCTGAACGCCGAGGGGCGCCCCATCCACATCCTGATCAACAACGCCGGGCTGATGACGCCGGCGACGCGGCACACGACCGCCGACGGCCTCGAGCTGCAGTTCGGGACCAACCACATCGGGCACTTCGCGCTCACCGGCCGGCTGCTGGCGCTGCTGAGCGCCGGCGAGGCCCGGGTGACGACCATGACCAGCAGCGCGGCGCGGCACGCCAAGCTGAACTGGGCGGACCTGCAGAGCGAGCGGGCGTACGCGCCGATCCGCGCGTACAACCAGTCGAAGCTCGCGAACCTGATGTTCGCGCTCGAGCTCGACCGGCGTTCGCGGGCGGCCGGGTTGGGGATCGTCAGCAACGCCGCCCATCCGGGCACGACCCTGACCGGCCTGTACGCCGCCGGGCCGAACATGGGCCGGGAGAAGCCCTCGCCGATCGAGGCCGTCATGAAGCGCCTGGCGAGCTGGGGCGTGCTGGTCCAGGGCGTCGAACGAGGTCTGCTGCCGGCCCTGTACGCGGCCACCAGCCACCAGGCGGAGGGCGGCCGCTTCTACGGACCGGACGGGTTCGGCCAGTTCACCGGCGGCCCGGCCGAACTGGACCTCTACCGCCCGGCACGCGACGAAGCCGCGGCCGCCAGACTGTGGGACGTCTCGCAGCGCCTCGCCGGCCTCCAGTTCGCGGCCGTGTGAGCGTGGTGTGAGCATGGACCGCGCCCGGCTGGCCGGGTACCTGCGCACCCGTCGTGAAGCCCTGCAACCGGAGGACGTCGGCCTGCCCCGCGGGCGACGCAGGCGCACGCACGGCCTGCGCCGCGAGGAGGTCGCGGTGCTCTGCGACATGTCGATCGACTACTACAGCCGCCTCGAACAGCCGCGCGGTCCCCATCCCTCGGAGCAGATCCTCGCCGCGCTCGCCCGCGGGCTGCGCCTGTCCATGGAGGAGCGTGACCATCTCTTCCGGCTCGCCGGGTACGCCACCCCGCGCCGCGCCACCGACAACCACGTCAACCCCGGCATGATGCGCATCTTCGACGGTCTGCGCGATGCCGCGGCGCAGGTGGTGAGCCCGCTCGGCGAGACGCTGCTGCAGACGCCGCTGTCCATGGCCCTGATCGGGGACGAGAGCGTCCACAACGGTCTCGCGCGCAGCCTGCACTACCGCTGGTTCACCGACCCGGCGACGCGGCTGCTCCGGCCGGCCGAAGGGCCGCTCATCGTCGCGGACCTGCACGAGTCGTACATCCGCGACGGCCGGGATTCCCGTGCGGGCGCGCTGGTCGGCGCCCTGCACGAGGAAAGTCCCGAGTTCGCCGCGCTCTGGCGCGAGCATCCGGTGGCGAGCCGCTACTGCGGGCCGGTCCGGCTCGTGCACCCGGAGGTCGGGCCGATCGACCTGCACTGCCAGCGGCTGATCGACCCGGACCAGTCGCAGCAGCTGGTCGTCCACACCGCGCAGCCGGGCAGCGAGAGCTACGAGAAGCTGCAGCTGCTGAGCGTCGGCACCGGCGGGATCAGCGCCCGTCGTCCTGCACGCGCCGCACCACGGCCCACGCCGCCGGCAGCAACGCCGTCGCGAGCAGCACCTTGAGCACGTCGCCGACCAGGAACGGCACGACCCCCGCGTCGAGCGCCTGCGCCGGCGACAGGTGTGCCGCGATCGCGAGGTACGACACGCCGACCGCGTAGATGCACAGATTGCCGACCACCATCGTGCCCGCGGTCCGCAGCGGCGTCCGGTCACCGCCGCGCTGGGCCAGCGCGCCGACCACGGCGCCGGCCAGGACGAAGCCGATGACGTACCCGAAGGAGACGAACCCGGCGCCGCTCGTGCCGCCGGCGAACCACGGCACGCCCAGCGCGCCCACGGCGAGGTAGAGCAGCATCGAGGCGACGCCCCGAGCCGGGCCCAGCGCCGCCCCGACCAGGAGCACGGCGAGGGTCTGCCCGGTCAGCGGAACCGGGCTGATCGGCTCGATGGACACGGCGATCTGCGCCGCGCCGCCGGTCAGCGCGGCACCGAGCCCGACAAGCACGGCGTCGCGGGCGAGGGCACCCGGCACCAGATCGGCGAGAACGCGGGGCGGGACGGCGTACGAGTCGCTCACGGAGCCTCCAGGCGAGAGTTCAGGCGTGTCGACTGTAAGGCGTCGAACCCTCCTGGCGGCCGGCGCTGCGATCCGCAGTACCGTCCAATTTGTCACGCCCGCGCGGCGCACAGAGCGGGGAGGCTCAGTGCGGGCCGTGAATCTCCCGATGGAGGCGCTCCATCCGCTCGTCCAGCCGGGCCGCGTCGCCGGCCGCGGCCACGAGCTCCTCGCGCAGCGCGGCGGGGATGTCCGGGTCGTACTTGTAGTAGATCTTGTGTTCGAGGCTGGCCCAGAAGTCCATCGCCACCGTGCGCAACTGCACCTCGACCGGGACCGCGACGACGCGGTCGGACAGGAACACCGGGATCTCCACGATCAGGTGGAGGCTGCGGTACCCGTTGGGCTTCGGTACGGCGATGTAGTCCTTCGTCTGCAGCAGGCGCACGTCCGACTGCCGGGTCAGCATGTCCGCGACCGTGTAGACGTCCGAGACGAAGCTGCACACGATCCTGATGCCGGCGATGTCGTAGATGCTGGCGCGCACCCCCTCGACCGTCATCGCACAGCCGATGCGCGCCGCCTTCGCGCTGATGCTGGCCAGCGTCTTCAGCCGCGGGCTGACGTACTCGATCGGGTTGTCCCGGCCCTTGTGCACCAGTTCCTCGGCGAGGATCTTCACCTTCGTCTCGACCTCGGCCAGCCCGAACTTGTAGTGCAGCATGAACTGCGAGAACTCCTCGGCCAGGTCCCGCAGCGTCTCCAGCACGGATGCGTCATCGAGCAAAGACCCCAACTCGCGCGAAACGCCGTCGTCCGCGGTGTTCTTCCGCTGGTACATCTGCCACCTTCCGCCGTCGGCGCGAGTGAGGTACGTGCGCGTTCCAGTGCCGTCCTGGCCAAGCATGACGTACTCCCGGCCGGCGCGGCCGTCTTGGCCCCCTCATGCGGGCAGGACTTCCGTGCGGTCGCTGCCGGCCGCACGGCGAAGGGCCTTCGGCGCTGTGCGCGGTCAACGTATTCCAACATCAACGCCCTCGAGTGTTTGCTATTGACAACTATCTTTACAGTCGGCGACCATGCTGAAAGCGCTCTCACGTCCGCCGCGTGGGGGATGAGCAGGGCGTGTCCCACCTCCCCGCCCGTGCTCGAGAAGGGGCCCAATCGCTGTGAAGAATCAACACGAACGCACATTGGCGGTCGTGCGCAGCCGAATGAAACTGCTGGCGGCGGCCGCCACCCTCGCCGTCGCCGTCCCGGTTGCCGCGACCGCCGCCGTGACCGTCGCGGCAACGGCGGCGCTGGCGATCGGCCCGGCGACGCTGCCCGTGACGGTCACCAACAACACCGGCCGCAGCGGCGCCGTCTACCTCTACGTGCTCGGCACCAACCTGAGCACCGGCCGGCTCGGCTACGTCAACGCCGCCGGCGGCTTCACCGCCTGGCCGGCCGGCGGGATTCCGCCCACGCCCGCGCCGGACGTGTCGATCGGCGGGCCCGGCAACGGCGGCTCCGTCACCCTCCAGGTTCCGCGGGGCCTGTCCGGGCGGGTCTACTTCTCGCTCGGTCAGAAGCTGAACTTCTACCTCACCCCGGACGGCCTGGTCCAGCCCGCGCCGTGGGCGTCCGGCGACGCCAACCGCGACATCCTCTTCGACTGGAGCGAGTTCACCTACAACGACGCCGGGCTGTGGCTCAACAGCTCCCAGGTCGACATGTTCGCGGTGCCGCACGTCGTCACCGTGACCGGCAGCAGCGGCGTCACGAGCCGCACCGGGGAGCTCGTCTCCGGTGGGCGCGACGCCATCATCAACGGCATCAAGGCGCAGGCCGGCTGGAGCGGTTCGGTGTACACCCGCTCGGACGGCACCGTGCTGCGGGTGCTGTCGCCGGGCAAGGCCGCCGACGCCGGGCAGCTGAGCACCACCTACCTGGACTCGTACATCACGTCCGCCTGGAACGCGTATGCGTCCAAGACGCTGACCGTGGTGCCGTTCGGCGATCAGCCGAACACGAAGTACTTCGGCCGCACGTCGGGCTCCGTCATGACGTTCACCAACGGGTCGGGCCAGCAGGTCGCCTCGTTCAGCAGGCCGTCGAGCGGCGACGTGTGGGGCTGCGCCGGCAACCTCGCCGCGCCGAACGATCTGGTGGTCGGGCCGATCGCCCGGACGCTCTGCGCGGCCCTGAACCGCGGGACGCTGGGCACGATCGACACCCAGCCGAGCACCAACGCGGCCGCATTCTACCAGAACAACCCCACCAACCAGTACGCGAAGATCATCCACTCGAAGATGCTCGACGGTAAGGCGTATGCCTTCCCGTTCGACGACGTCGGCAACTTCGAGTCGCTCGTCAACGACGGCGACCCGCGCTCGGCCGGCATCATCCTCACCTCGTTCACCGGTGGGGGCTCCTCGGGCAGCCCGGCGACCTCGGGCACGATCGCGGGCCCCGGTGGCAAGTGCGTCGACGTCGCGGGGGACGACAACGGTGGTAACGGCACGGCGGTGCAGCTGTGGGACTGCCAGTCCAACGCGGTGGATCAGCACTGGACGCACAACGCCGACAACTCGCTGAGCACGCTGGGCCGGTGCCTGGACATCAACGGCAACGGGACCGCGAACGGCACGCAGGTCGAGTTGTGGGACTGCAACGGTGTGGGCGGCCAGAAGTGGGTGCAGCAGGCCGACGGCTCGCTGCGCAACCCGCAGTCGGGCCGATGCCTGGACTCGCCGAGCGGCGCGACGGGCAACGGCACGCGGCTGCAGATCTGGGACTGCAACGGCAGCGCGGCGCAGAAGTTCGCCGTCAACGGCGGCGGCGCGATCCTCGGCCCCGGCGGCAAGTGCGTCGACGTCGCCGGCGACGACAACGGTGGTAACGGCACGGCGGTGCAGCTGTGGGACTGCCAGTCCTACGCCGTGGACCAGCACTGGTACCACAACGCCAACGGTTCTCTGCGCACGCTGGGCCGGTGCCTGGACATCATCGGCAACGGCACCGCGAACGGCACGCAGGTCGAACTGTGGGACTGCAACGGGGTCGGCGGCCAGAACTGGGTCCAGCAGGCCGACGGCTCGCTGCGCAACCCGCAGTCGGGCCGATGCCTGGACTCGCCGAGCGGCGCGACGGGCAACGGCACGCGGCTGCAGATCTGGGACTGCAACGGCAGCGCGGCGCAGAAGTTCGCGTTGAGCTGAGCCATGGCCAACCGGGCGGCGGCCCTCTGGCCGCCGCCCGGCAACAGCGGCATCTGCCTGGTCGAACGACCTGGTGCTGACCGCCCGTCGGCGATGGCGACGTTCTTCGCCCTGAGCGCAAAGATCCGCCGATAACCCGGCCCCGGCCGGGTAATCGGGAGGCTAGAGAGGCTGGACCACCCTCAGCGTTCGTGGGTGAGGGGAGAACAACCGATGAGCCGACTCATGGCCTCCTGGATGCGCGACGGCACCGCCGAACCCGCTGTCGAGGACGACGGGCTGGAGCCACACGTGCCCGATGCGGAGCGTCTGGTCGCGGAGGCGGTGGCCCTGGCGAGCGCCCAGGACGCCGACCCCGAGCTGGTCGCGCGCTACTGGCGCCTCGTGCCGGACGAGGAGCTGGCCGGCTGCGCGGTGGCGAGGATCGTTGCCGCCACACAGTCGCATCTGGAGCTGGCCCAGCAGCGGCTGCCCGGCGAGCTGAAGCTGCGCCTGGGCGTGAGCGCCGCCGGCGGTACGTCGGTGGAGATCGTCACCGACGAGATGCCGTTCCTGGTCGACTCGGTCACGAGTGCGCTGCAGGCGCGCGATCTCGACGTGAACATGCTGGTGCACCCGCTCGTCGTCGTGCGGCGGGCGCCGCTGGGCGCGCTGGAGGAGGTCCTCGTCGACCTGGAGCCGGAGGACGCCGGGCCGGGGGACATCGTCGAGAGCTGGATCCGCATCGAGGTCGACCGTATCGGCGACGGGGCCGAGCTCGAGGGGCTGCGCAACGATCTGGCCCGGGTGATCGACGACGTGCGCGAGGCGGTCGAGGACTGGCCGAGGATGCGCACGCGGGCGCTCGTCCTGGCCGACGAACTCGGCCGCGAGCGGCTGCCGGTGCCGGACAAGGACATCACGGACTCGGTCGAGCTGCTGCGCTGGCTCGTGGACGACCACTTCACGTTCCTGGGCTACCGGGAGTACCGGTTGACCAAGGGGAGCGAGGGGGAGGAACTGCTGCAAGCGGTGCTCGGCTCGGGCCTGGGCATCCTGCGCGCCGACCAGGCCAAGCCGCGGGTGCTGTCCTCGATGACCGCGGAGGCCTACGCCAAGGCGCTGGAGAAACGCCTGCTCATCATCACGAAGGCGAACTCCCGCGCCACGGTGCACCGCTCGGCGTACCTGGACTACATCGGCTTCAAGCAGTTCGACCACGAGGGCAACGTCGTGGGGGAGAAGCGCTTCCTCGGGCTGTTCTCCTCGGCGGCGTACCGCACCAGCGTCCGTGACCTGCCGGTGATCAAGCGCAAGGTCGCGGAGGTGGTCGAGCGCTCGGGGCTGTCGCCGCGCTCCCACTCCGGCAAGGAACTGATGGAGACGCTGGAGACGTATCCGCGCGACGAGCTGTTCCAGATCGGCACCGAGGAGCTCTACAAGGCCGTCATGGGCGTGCTGCGCCTGGCCGGCCGCCGGCAGCTCAGGCTGTTCCTGCGCCGTGACGCGTACGGCCGGTTCATCTCCTGCCTGGTGTACCTCCCGCGGGACCGGTTCACCACCGCGAACCGGCTGCGCATCCAGCAGATCCTGGTCGCCGAGCTCAACGGCGTCGGGGTGGACTACACGACCCGGGTGAGCGAGTCGAAGTTCGCCCGCGTGCACTTCATCGTGCGCACCGAGCCCGGCAACCCGCCCGGCGACATCAACCTCGACCGCCTCACCGAGCGCCTCGCCGACGCCACCCGGCTGTGGGACGACGACTTCCGCCTCGAGCTGGAGCGCAACCTCAACGACGAGCACCAGGCCAAGCAGCTCCACCAGCGCTACGGCGGCGCGCTCTCGGAGACGTACAAGGACGAGCACACGCCGACCGAGGCGGTGAAGGACGTCGCCAAGCTGGAGCTGCTGGACGAGCGGGGCCAGCTCGTGATGCACGTGTACCGCCGCCGCCAGGCCGAAAGCGACATCCGGTTCAACGTGTTCCGCTACCGCGAGCCGATGATCCTCTCCGCCGTCCTGCCGGTGCTGCACTCCCTCGGCGTGCGGGTCACCGACGAGCGGCCCTACGAGATCGTCCGCTCCGACGGCCCCGTCTACCTCTACGACTTCGGCCTGCAACTGCCGGCCGGCTCGCGGGCGATCCTCGAGGTCCGCCCCCATCTGGAGAACGCCTTCTACGCCACCTGGCGCGGAGAGGCCGAGGTCGACAACTTCAACGCCCTCGTGCTGAAGGCCAGGTTCACCTGGCGCGAGGTCGTCATCCTGCGGGCCTACGCGAAGTACCTGCGCCAGGCCAGCACGGTGTTCTCGCAGGACTACATGGAGACGACGCTGCTGGCCTATCCCTCGATCGCGGCGAAGCTCGTGGACCTCTTCACGGCTCGCTTCGACCCGCGGCTGCAGCTGTCCGAGACGGCGCGGTCGGAGTGGTCGAAGAAGATGGTCGCGGCGATCAACGAGGACCTCGACGAGGTCACCAGCCTGGACCAGGACCGGATTTTGCGCTCGTTCCTGCATCTGATCCAGGCGACGTTGCGGACGTCGTTCTTCCAGCGTGGTGATGGTGGGCGGCCGAAGTC